>JAJYGU010000363.1 GCA_021784975.1 Planctomycetota bacterium | reverse complement strand
GGTGCTGGAAAACGCCATTCTGGCCAGCGTGGAGAAGATCGTGGCCGCCGCTCGCGGGGTGCTTGACGGCCGACCGCCGATTCCGCGGCGGGCCCCGAATCCCCGGCCTGCCTCGGCTGTGGTTGCGGTGTCGGAAAACGACGGCTTGGCTGCCCCAGCGGCACAAGCGAAGACCAGCGAGAAACCATCGGCGCAGTTGACAGGCGCAGCGCCGGCGGCGACCACCTCCGGTGTGCCGCTGCTGATGCCCAACATGGATTTGATTATCACCGAGGCCACGCTAGTGGCCTGGCTGAAGAAGCCGGGCGAGCGGGTCGGCAAGGGCGAGGCAGTGGCCGAGATCGAGACCGACAAGGCGGTGACGCAAGTTGAATCGCCGGCCGACGGCGTCTTGGCGGAAATCCTTGTCGAAAAGGGGACCACGGTTCCGCTCGGGCAACAACTGGGGACGATTCGCACCGGTGAGCGATGAACAACCTGCCGCCGGCTGACGAACGTGAGTAGCGTTTAGAGGTTGCCGACCGCTCGCCGCAGGCGGAGCTCGGCCAGCACGGCCTCGTAGGAGCTGTTGTAGAAGTTGGTGTAGGCCTGCACCCGCAACGTCTCGGCTTCCAGCACCTCGGTGTTGGTGCCGACCTGGTGTTGATAGCGGTCGCGGGCCACCCGGATGTTCTCATCCGCCTGGGCAGTGGCCTGGCGGGTCACCTCCACCCGTTGCAAGGCGGTCTGCAGATCGAGCCACTTCTGCCGCACTTGCAGGGCAATCATCGACTCGGTGTCTTTGCGAAGCCGAACGGCGGCCTCGGCCTTCTCCGTCAAGGCGGCCGCTCGATGGGAAACCCGGCCGGAATCGACCGGCGTCCACTTGAGCCCCAGCACCACCGCCGCCAGTCCGTTGGGTTCGATATACTGGTCGCGCTCGTACAGGTATCCGCCGGTCACGCCGACTTGCGGCGCTTTTTGGGCCTGAACGGCGGCGGCCTGCTCGCGGAGCCCGCGGGCCTGGGCCGACAAGGCAGCCAACTCCGGGCGACACTGCAAGGCCGTGCGGGTCAGTTCGTCCACGTCGCCCACCAGATAAACCGGCGGCAATTCCGCCAATCTCACCGGCGCGGAGAGCGGCCGACCCAAGGCGCGGTTGTAGGCCGCATGCACCACACGTAGCGCGTTGCGGGCCTGCAAGGCTTGTTGACGGGCATTAGCCAGGGCGACCTGGGCCGCCAGCAGATCGTTCCGCGAAACCAAACCCTTGTCGAAAAGGTGTTGGACGTCGGTCGTGTGGGCCTCGAGGCTCGCCGCCCGGCTCTCGGCCACTTCGATCAACCGCCGGGCCCGTAGCGAAAGCACGTAGACCTCGGCCACGTTCATCTTTATGTCCAGCCTGGTTCGCTCCAGGTCGGCCTGGCTGGCATTGACCGATTCGCGAGCAGCGTTGATGCCGCTGGAGATCCGGCCGAAGGTGTACAACGGCTGGGTCACCATGGCCGAGAAGCCTCCGGAGGTGCTATCCACAAACGGCATCTCCAACGGCGTCCCCGAAAGGTTGAACGAAAAGGCCGGCTGATCGCTAAGGGCATAGTAGTTGGCGCCCAATTGAAGCGAGGGAAGCCGCTCGGCCTCGGCGGCCCCCTGTGCGCTCTTGGCCGACGAGACGTTCCATTGCCCCGCCTCCACCCGCTGATCCCATTGCAAGGCAGCCCGCCAGGCGTCTTCCAACGTGTCTTGAACGACGATTGGACCGGCCGTCGCGAGAACGGGAGCGTTTGCGGGGCGTGCAGGCCCCAGGCGGCGGAAGCCGATGTCCGGCGCTTGGCCCAACGTCTCCACCGCCGTCAGGCAGACCGTGGCCAACAGGAGCGGGAAAAGGCGACTGCCAGTCCGTGGACGGCGCCAGTACCACATTTTTTCTTTCCAATCCTTTCCAAGCTCCAGGAGAAGTATCCGGCAGCCCCTAGGCCGCGCCCGTCGGCTGACCGAGCCCGGCCGCACATTCCCTTAGATCAAAGACGCGCCATGGCCGATTTGGTTGCACAGTCGAGGCGGTTATACGGTTCGTGGGCGAGGATTGAACATTCGCCGCGACAATCACGCGCAACCCGAGACGTAAGCGAGGTGGTAGCTTGTGTTCCTCGCTTACGCTTCGGGTTACGATCATTTTCGCCCGCCAGCGGCACATCGCTGGTGATTGCCCCCCCTTTTGATGAAAATCGAACCTCGACTACTTGTTAAGATCGTCTGGCCGGCCCGGTTATATTGAGCGTAGCCGATTTGCCGGAAAAAGGACCGATCAGCCGGAAACATGGGCGGTCTGCGCAGCGTGTAACGGCCTGGCGATGGCTTGAGCCGCCCATCACTCCTTTTGGGAGCGACGAAGTTGCAGCGGAACACTGATGCCCGCTAATCTCCTCTGATGCGCTCCATGAGCGAAGATCAGCGAGAAGCAGTGTTCCCAACAGAGCGGTCCGCTACGCTGCGGCCATTGGCTAAGCGGCCGTCCAAGAACAAGTTGGGGACAGTCCCATTTTCGTCCGACGAAAATGGGACTGCCCCCTTGGCAAAAGTGGAAATTGTTGCTGGACGGCCGCTAAGGTCGCGCCAACGACTTCGCCAACATCCGCTCGAAGCAGCCTCGCTGCTCGGCCAGCGCGCCGACGAGGTCTTTCGGGTGGGTGCGGCACTCCAGCAGCATCCAGCCGGCAAAGTCGGCCTTCACCAGCAGGTCGAACAGCCGCTGATAGGGATAATCGCCCAGGTTCAGTTCGCGGACGTGACAGGTGGCGCCCAGGCGGTTTTTCACCAGGTTGAAGTTGGCCTCCAGCCCGCCGTCTTCCAGGTCGGCCGAATTGCAGTTCCAGCACACGCCCACACGGGGATGATCGGCGATGTCCATGATCTGCTTGATCACCGGCAGGTGGCAACACGAGCCGTGGACCTCCAGGCGGACTTGCTGACCGAGATTGGCGGCGAACTTGCCCAACAGGTTCAACGACTGGCCGATCTGGGCGATGGTTCGTGCGTGCGGCACGCCCTTGTGGAAGTCATTGGGCTTGACCTTGGTTCCGCTGCCGCCGCAGTCGTGGCCGAGTTGAATAAACGCCTTGGCCGCCTCGATCGAGCGTTTCAGCCGGGCGGGATCGGGGCTGTCGAAACACTCGTTGCAACCGATGCCGACCAACCTAACTGGACTGTCGGCAAAGCGTCTCTTCACCTCGCGGCGTTGCCGGACATTCAAGTTGGGCTCGACGCCGTGTTTGTGCTGGGTGCGGAGCTCGACGCCCAAGATCTTGCACTTTTGGCAATTGGCCACCAGCGTCGGCAGGTCCCAGTCTTTGCCCCACAAATAGGTGCACAGCCCCACTTGGAACCGGCCCTTGGGCTGGTCGCCCGCGGCGGCCAACGTTTCGCCGAGCGGGCCGCTGAATGCGGCCGCGGTCCCAAGGCCGATCGTTTGTGCCAAAAACTGACGGCGGGATGGGCTATTCATTGCTGGTCCTTTCGCAGCCTCTTGATTTGGATGGGCTTCTGCCCATCCGGCTTTGGCATCCACATGTCTTCGGGTGTCAGGCCGCACACCTGGACCATGGCCAGGCAATATTCCAGCCGTCCCAGGTTGCGGTTCGAGTTGTTGGTGCCGAAGGTGAACTTGACGCCCGCCTTCTTCGCCTGCTTGATGAAGGCCGGCTTGGGGAGACGGAGGCTGTTGCTGATCTCGATGGCCACGCCGTTGCGGGCTGCCGCGTGGATGATCTTCCCCAGGCGATCCGGCGTCCAAAGTTGATCGTACTGAGCGGCCAACATGCGGGGCAGATAGGTTGGGTTGGCATAGATGTCGATCGGCTCGTTGTTCAGAATACCGACAATCGTCCGCACCAGAAGCTCCATGAAGGCCTGCTTGTCGGGGATGTCGACCTCGTTTTCGACCCACAGCCGCGCCCGGTGGCCGCGATGATCGACGATCGTCATGGCGTCGGTAAACACATAGTCGAACTTGGCGACCGTTTCCTTGGAGAACAACCGCGGCCACTCCCGCCCCTCGGCCTGCATGCCGATGTACACCGGCCGGCCCTTCAGGCTCCTAATGAACTGCAGGGCGTCGCGATCGTCGTGAATCGGGAACTTCAGCCCGCAGTTGGCGGCGATGCCGTAGCGGATGCCGGTGCGGCGGCTCATGGCCAGCGCCTCGTCGAGCGTCAGGCCGCCCTTGAGATGAACGTGGAAATCGACCATCGGAAAGCCGGCCTTTTTGAGCCGGGCGATCTCGGCCTCGACGGCGTCGGGCTTGCTCGGCTGGTCGGCCGTAGCGGCGGACGCCAAGGAAAGCAGCAGAATCGTGGCAACGCCCGGCAGCAGACGCATCATGGCAGGTTTCAAGCGGACTGGCATGGCAGGCTCAAGGTGGGTAGATTTTTGGGCGCGGGCAACGGTGGATCTCGTCCTCACGGTCGAATCCAGCCCGCGGCCGCGAAAGGGAAACGGAGCCCATTATAAACCCCGCGGCCGCCAGCGGGAATGGCTTTTCTTGCGGCAGGAGCATTGACTGCCGATGGGGACGGCGACATACTGCCCCGGTGGGTATTCCCGCCCCAATCGCCGCAGAGGAGTCACAATGACGAAATCATTCGCAACCGGCACATGGGCCGTCCTTCTTCTCATTGGCGCCGCTACGCCCCAGAGCGGTGCCGCTGACGCCGCGCAGGGCCTCGAAAACCTTGCCCGCGGCAAACGCTACACGTTGGAGCCGGCACCGAATTACAAATACTGCACCGACGCCGGCGACCGGACCCAACTAACCGACGGCGTTTATACGCAAGGACACTTCTGGACACAGAAGAGCACGGTCGGCTGGAGCGGCGCCCATCATGTGATCGTCACCATCGACCTCGGCAAGGTCGAACCCATCAGCGGCGCGTCGTTCCATACGGCGGCCGGGGTGGCCGGCGTCACCTGGCCGGCCTTTATTCCCATACTCGTCAGCGACGACGGCCAGAGCTATTATTTCGCCGGCGATCTGGTGGAACTCGATCGAGCACACGGCGCCCCGCCGACCAGCGGCTACCACCTCCATCGCTACTGGACCGATCGGCTCGCCACCCACGGCCGATACGTGAAGTTCGTTGTTGTCCCCTCCGGCCCGTTCATCTTTGCCGACGAGATCGAGGTCTACCGTGGCAAGAATAGTTTTCTCAGGCAATCCTTCAGTGGACCGACGATCGTCGACGCCAAAGACTACATCAAGCAAGTTGAAGTCACCATCCACGTTCGGCAGCGGCTCCGAAAGGACCTGGCGGCCGTGCGGGCGGAGGCACATAGTCTTGCAGCCAAAGGGGAATGCGAACAAGAGCTGGCGGGCATCGAGAAACAGATTCCGCGAGTTCAGGTAGCGGCCACCGCCGACTTCCGCGCGATTCTGCCGCTCAATCATCTGCACCAGCAGCAAATCTTTGCCGTGCAGGCGGTGTGGCGGGCCCACCAGGTCAAGCCGCTGGCGGTGTGGCAGAAGAACCCCTGGGATATGCTCAGCCCCACCGAGCCGCCGCTTCCGGGCGGGGCGAAGGTGGACGTTTCCATGATGCGCAACGAATGGCGCAGCGCCGCCTTCAACCTCAGCAACGCCGACAAGACGGCCGCCGACCTCGCTCTTTCCATCGAGGGCCTTCCCGGCGGTTCGAATCCCAACTACGTCGCCGTCTGCGACGTGCCGTTTACGGACACCAAGAGCGGCGTGCCCGTAGCGGCCGCACTGCCGCCCGCCAAGAGCGACGGCAATCGTTATCTGCTGCACATCGAGCCCGGCATGACCCGCCAGGTCTGGCTAACGTGCCATTCCAAGGACCTGCCCGCGGGAACGTGGGAAGGCCGAATCCTGATCGAGCCGGGGGCCGTCGAGATTCCCATCCGCCTCCATGTCTATCCGTTCATGTTCCCCAATCAACCGACGCTGCACCTCGGCGGTTGGGACTACACTGACGCCGATAAAATGTACGAAGTGACGCCGGAGAATCGGGCGGCCTTCATCCGGCACCTCCGCGAACACTTTGTCGATTCGCCCTGGGCGACCGCCAGTGTGATGCCCTACGGCAGATACGATAAGCCGGGCAACATGACCGCGCCGCCGGAGGTGGCCAACTTCCAGAAATGGCTCAAGCGGTGGCCCGACGCGCGGAGATACCTGATCTTCTCGAGCGTCGGCAGCAGGTTCGCCGAGTTCGAAATGGGCACGCCGCCATTCCAGAACGCGGTGGCCCACTGGATCACCTGGTGGGTCAACCAGTTGCAGCAATGGAACATCCGGCCGGAAGAACTCGGGCTTCTCTTGGTGGATGAGCCGAACCGGTTGGAGCAGGACAAGGTGATCGTCGAGTATGCCAAGGTGATCCGACATGCCCAGCCGAGGGTGATCGTCTGGGAAGACCCGACCTGGCGCAAACCGTGGGACTCCGACCCGGACGTGTTCTGCTACTCGACCGTGCTCAGCCCCAACCTGCCGATGTGGATCTCCGCGGGCAAACGGTTCGCCGATTTCTACGTCAAGCAGCGTCAAGCCGGCCGAGAGCTCTGGTTCTACTCGTGCAGCGGGCCCGGCAAGCTGCTCGACCCTTATGCCTACCATCGCATGCAGCAATGGTTCTGCTGGAAATATGGCGCGAAGGGATCGGGCTTTTGGGCCTTCGGCGACTCCAACGGGGCCTCCTCTTGGAACGAATACGCCTCCTCGATCGGCGCCTACACACCGGTGTTTCTCGACTCCAAAACCGTCACCGCCGGCAAGCACATGGAGGCCATCCGCGAGGGCATGGAGGATTATGAGTACCTTCGCATGTTGCGTGACCGGCTGACCGAGTTGGAGAAGAAGGGCGTAGGCGGCGAGTCAGTCCGCGCGGCGAAAGCTCTTTTGGACTCGGCCGCCGATCGAGTAACCGCCTGCATGAAGCGCGGCAATGAGATGTATTGGCGGGCGGCGAAGGATCGCTCGGTGGCCGATCAGGTCCGCATCGAGGTCCTCAATGCGCTGATGCAGTTGGAGAAGCTATAATGTCCCCTCTCCCTCCGGGAGAGGGTTAGGGTGAGGGCTCGCACGTTATCGCCGCGTGTCGCTACTAGCTGCTCCCCAGTTTCGACTCTACTGGGCTGGCTCGCCGTCGGTAAGTAGAATGAATGGAAAGCAGCGGCGTCGTGCGGCCGAGGAATCGATTGGTGCGACACCAGAGGTAGGAACCATGGCAACTGTGAATCTTGACGATGCCAAGGCCCATCTGCGGGAAATCATCTCCGGGTTAAATCCGGGCAAGCAACTGACGATCGTCCAGGAAGGCGAACCGGTGGCGACATTGGCCCGCGGCCGGCCGAAGCAGTGGCCTTGCAAGGCCGGGAGCGCGAAAGACACCCAACACTGGATGGCTCCCGACTTTGACGCTCCGTTGGAAGACTTTCGGTGAGTGTTGATGGCATCTTCGACCAGTACGGAATTAATCGCCTGTGGTAGGATTCGCGTGCGCCTATTGGCCGCTGGGCGGCAGGGGCGAGAACGAGAGCGGAATTGGCGATCTCGGAATCCCGATTCTTGTTGTCTTTGACGTTGGAATCAACGGAAGCGGGCATGAGCCAGCCGGTTATAGCGATAGTCAAACCCCGGGTGAACTTGCCGGAGACCGGCGACGCGATCCCTCTGGCAGATTTATTGTTAGAAATCCAAGGCAACTCCGCGCGCGTTATCGAAATCATTGGGGGACCCGGCTCAGGCAAGACTACGGCGCTGGCGCACCTGGCCGCTGTCCTCTTCGCGGATTACAAGGTCGTTCTCTTGGACGACGCGTCGCCGGCAGCCATTAATGATGCCGCACGCGATGCGACCGTCGTGTTTACCACCCAGCGCGCCCATTCAGCACCCGGCGCGGTCAGTTATACTCTCACGCCTTGGGGTGACGATGAGCTTGTCGAGTACCTCTTGGCAGCGCATCCCGCCCGGTGTGCGTCGGTAATGGCTCGACTCCGGTCAGCGCCTGACCGGGGACTGCCGAAAGGAGTGCCGGAAATCTGGCAGATCGTTCTGGACCGAATGGCCGAGGACGACTCGCTGAAAACTGTCTCTGATGCACTACGGCGGCAGTTGCAGCAGGGGTTGACGGCAGGGCATCTCCTCGCCGGGGCACAGCAGTATTGTCTGGCGGAACTGGCGGGACGCGCCAAGACGGCGAAGAAGTGCCACCAAGGTTTGCAGCGGTTGCACGTGGATGTCCGCACGATGAATCTCTTGCGCCATGATGCCGTTCGGCTCATGCTCGCGAGCGATCGGTTGGGTCAACTACTGGAGACCAAATCTGGTCATAAATGGTTGGAACAACGTTTGCCGCGTGACTTGGTGAAAGCGGTGGCAGCCGTCGCATCTTCCTCCACCGTGCAGAATCTTTCTCGATGGACTGCGAGGGGACCCAAGAGATGCCAGGCGATGGCGGCAAGCCTTCTCCACGCGATAGACACGCACTGGACCCCGGACCATGATTCGCTGCCGCTTCTTTCGGGCGCCTATCTGGACGGTGCTGCATGGCGGGGTGCCAACCTCGCCGGTGTAAGGATCGAGGGAGCCGACCTGAGCGGCTCAGACCTAACAGAAGCTGTCTTCGATGCCGCAACGGCAAGGGGCGCTATTTTCCGCAAGGCTACGCTTCAGGGCGCGTCGCTCGTCAAGATCCAAGCGTTTGGGGCTAACTTCGAGATGGGCGTGCTAACTGCCGTCAACGCCCGCTTTGCGGTCCTGCGCGATGCTCTGCTTGCTGGGGCCGATCTTACCAGTGCGCGGCTGGGTAATGTCGATCTTCATTGTGCGAACATGACCGACGCCCGACTTCGCCACGCGGACCTTACCTACGCGACGCTGACGCAGGCGTTAATCGACGGCGCTGACTTTTCCGGCTCCGACCTCCGTTGGGCCTGTCTGAATGGACTTCCCTTACGCAACGCGCGCTTTTCTGGGGCAACTTTCGCGCACGCACATCTGAAAGGCTGCGACCTCGAAGGTTTAGAATTGCCGGACGCCGACTTTGCTGAAGCGCACCTCCAGGGCGCACTGCTGACCGGCTCTCGAATGCCTCATGCCAGTTTCGCCGGCGCATATCTTCAGAACGCCGGTTTGGCCGACATCGAATGGGAAGATGCGGATTTGCGCAATGCGGACATGACGGGATGCACATTCCATCTTGGCTCTAGTCGCAGCGGTTTGGTGGGCAGCCCGATTGCTTGCGAGGGCAGCCGAACGGGATTCTATGGCGATGAGTTCGAACAACAAACCTACCGCGCACCCGAAGAGATTCGCAAAGCGAATCTCTGTGGAGCCGATCTCCGTAATGCCAATCTTGCAGGGACCGACTTCTACCTCGTTGATCTTCGGAGAGCCAAGTACACCCGCGAGCAGGTTGAACACCTGCGTCGTTGTGGTGCCATCCTATTCGACCGAACATGAAAGCACGACTACCTAAGACCTATCGCGGGCTGGTGGCCATGCTGCCCCCGCGGCCGATTCACGACGAGGTTGATCTGGCCAATGCCACCGAGGTGATCGACCGCATGGCCGGTTTCACGCTGAACGCCGACCAGGAGGATTACCTGGAGGCAATATCGACATTCGTCGAGGCCTATGAGGCCGCCCGGTTCCCGATCGACGATTCGCGGCTGACGCCGCTGGACGTCTTGAAGGCGCTCTTGGCCGAGCACGGAATGAACGCCTCGGACTTGGGACGGCTGTTGGGCAACCGCACACTGGGCACGGCAATCCTCTCCGGCCGGCGTGCCCTGAGCAAGGCCCATATCAAGAAACTGGCCGAACATTTCAAGGTCGAGGCCGGGCTGTTTCTGTGATTGCTTCGCGATCACATCGCCAATCGCGACCGCAGTTCCGCCAGGCACTCGCCCTTGGGAATCCGCCACTGTCGCAGCGTGTCGCGGTCGCGGACCGTGACTGTGCCGTCTTGGAGCGTCTGGCCGTCGACGGTGATGCAAAACGGCGTGCCGATCTCGTCCTGACGCCGGTAGCGCCGCCCCACGGCACTCTTCTCGTCGTAAAACACCGTCAAGTGCGGCTTCAGGGCGGCATAGATTTCGCGGGCGACCTCGGGCATGCCGTCTTTCTTGACTAGCGGGAACACGGCGGCCTTGATCGGGGCCAGCCGCGGATGGAACTTCAGCACGACCCGCCTGGTGGGCTTGCCATGTTCATCGGGGGCCTCGTCTTCGCAGTAGGCCTCGCACAAAAAGGCCAGCGTTGCCCGATCCGCCCCGGCCGAGGGCTCGATCACGTGCGGGATGAACCGCTCCTTGGTCACCTCGTCGAGGTAGCTGAGGTCCTTGCCGCTGCCGCGGTATCGCGGTTTGCCCTCGCCGTCCAGCTCGACCACCAGTTGCCCGTCCTGCCGCACCAGCTTCCCCTCCATGTGGCTGCGGAGGTCGAAATCGCCGCGATGGGCCACGCCCTCCAACTCGCCGAATTCGCCTGAGGCAAGGAAAGGAAAGGCGTATTCAATGTCGGCCGTGCCGCACGAATAGTGGCTCAGTTCCTCCTTCTCGTGGTCCCGCAGCCGCAGACGCTCGCGCGACAGGCCCAGGTCCAAGTACCACTGATAGCGCCGGCCGCGCCAATACTGATACCACTGGGGCGACGTCTCGGGCCGGCAGAAGAACTCGATCTCCATCTGCTCGAACTCACGGGAGCGGAAGGTGAAGTTCCGCGGAGTGATCTCGTTGCGGAAGCTCTTGCCGATCTGCGCAATACCGAAGGGAATTTTCACTCGCGTGCTGTCGCAGACATTCTTGAAGTTGACGAAGATGCCCTGGGCCGTCTCGGGGCGGAGGAAGACCGTGTCCTCTTCACCCCCCAGCGCGCCGGCGATCGTCTTGAACATCAAGTTGAACTCGCGCGGCTCGGTGAGCGTGCCCAGGGTCTTGGCGTCGGGACCGAGTGTTTGGGAGAAATCGCGCACCGTGGACAGCGAAACCAGGGGACCGTCCCAATCGAGAGCAGCGGCGTCCTTTGCGCGGAGGTCGAAGAACTTCATCGCCTTGTGCTGCGTGAGTTCTTCGGCTTCTTTGCCTCCGACCTCACTGGCCACGAAGATCCGGTGTGATTTGCACGTCACCCAGCGGCCACACACCTGGTCGTAACGGTAGCGGCGTTTCGACTCGCGGCAGTCGACCATGTAGTCGTGGAACAGGTCGTAGTGGCCCGAGCACTTCCAGACCTGCGGGTGCATGATGATCGCGCAATCGAGGCCGGTCATTTCGAAGGCGCTCGGCGCGCCCGGCGGGACGTCTAGTTCGTTGTGGGAGGTGACCATGTCGCGCCACCAGGCCTCGCGGACGTTCCGCTTCAGCTCCACCCCCATCGGGCCGTAGTCCCAAAAGCCCTGCAGCCCCCCGTAGACCTCGCTCGACTGAAACAGGAACCCGCGCCGCTTGCACAAGGCGACCAGTTGCTCCATTTCCATGACGATCCTGCACCTTCGCAGATGGTTGAAGGGTGGGAAACCAAGTAGTATACCCCGTGAGGGATATGGGAACCAGGGCCGTCGCATATCCTAAACTGCGCAGGCTTCGGCAATGGTGTTTTCCTCGGCGTCCTTTGCGTCCTCTGCGGTTCCACGAATGACTCGCGCGCGCATGGCATTCGTTTCGCCCGGCCGACCGCAAACTCTTCCTGATCAGAAGATTCCACATAATCGGATTATGTTCCGCCGCCCCCCACGCCGAAACATAGACTGGATCCGCCGGTCTCGGCCGCCGTGGCACGGCCGGCGGAGCATAAATCGAAGAAGGGAGTCGACGATGAAGATCGCTCTTGCTGGAAAAGTTTTGTGGATTTCCGCCCTGGCGGGATTTATGCTGGCGGACTCGACCCAGGCGGCAGCCCCGTCCATCGAGGAATTCCTGAAGTATACCCCCGTGCAGCCCGGGGTCGACTACGACCGTCCCCGTCCCGAGAATGTCGCCAAGTGCAAGGTCAAGCTCGTGGATGGCCGCAGGTGGGTGGTACTAAGTCCCGACGGGCTCGTGCTCCGTGAGTTCGTTGACACCAGCGGCGGTCGCCGCGTCGACCAGTGGTCGTACTACAAGGATGGGTTGGAGGTCTACCGCGACCTCGACTCCCACCATAACGGCAGGCCGGACCAGTGCCGGTGGTTCAACACCGGCGGCACCCGCTGGGGCATCGAGAATGACGACGGTGTGATTCAATCATGGAAGTCGATCTCGGCCGAGGAAGTGGCGGCCGAAGTGGTGGCGGCCATTGCTACCCAAGACGTCGATCGCTTTGCCCGGCTCGTCTTGACGCCCGAAGAACTCAAATCGCTGGGACTGGGCAAATCGCGACTTGAGGCCGTCGGCGGTAAGATTGGCAAACTCATCGGCGGTTTCAAGGCGATGGCCTCGCGGCAACAGACAATTACTCCCCACTCGGTATGCGTGCAATTCAGCGGCGGTCGGCCGGGCATCGTGCCCGCCGGAACCGACGGATCGACCAAGGATCTGCGGGTATATGAAAACGCCATGGCCATCGTGGAGACCGGCGAAAAGCACAGCCAGGTGCAACTAGGCACCCTCATCCGGGTGGGAGATGCGTGGCGGCTCATCGACCTGCCGCAGCCGGTGGTCGAAGGGCAAGCCAATGCGGCCCCATCAGGCCTATTCTTCCAGCCGGCGATGCCCTCACGCGACCAGCGCACTGCCGCCGCCGGTCCATCGGACGCCTTCCAAAAGTTGCTTGGCGACTTGGAGGCCCTCGACGGTGTCAACGGCAAATCGCCGCCCTCCACGCCCGCCGAGCAGGCCGCCGTGACCACCAAGCGAGCGGCCTTGTTGGAGCGGATTGCCGCGGCTGCCCGCAATGCCGACGATCGCGCCGTCTGGATCCGGCAACTGGCCGACATGATTCTGGCCGCGGTCCAATCGGGGGCCTATCCTGAGGGCAAGGAGCGGCTGAGCCGTTTGCTGGAAAAGTTGCGGGCCAGCGACGCCGACAAGAACCTGGCCGCCTACGTAAGGTTGCGGCAATTGACCGCCGCCTATACCCTCAGTTGGCAGGCGCCCAAGGCCGATTTTTCCAAGATTCAAGCCGAATGGCTGAAGAGTCTGGAACAGTACGTCAACGATTATCCGACCGCCTCTGAGACCCCCGAGGCCATGCTCCAATTGGGAAGCGCCCAGGAGCTCACCGGTCAAGACGAACAGGCCAGGAAGTGGTATGGGCGCATCGTCAAGGAGTTTCCCGATTCACCGGCCGCCCGCAAGGCCAGCGGGGCGCAGCTTCGCTTGGACTCGGTGGGCAAGGTCATCACGCTTTCCGGCAAGAGCCCGGCCGGCGGTCCGGTGGACCTGGGAGAGTTCAGGGGCAAGGTGGTCTTGATCCAATATTGGGCCACCTGGTCGGTGCCCGCCAAGAACGATATGGCGGCACTGAAGGAGTTGGCCAACAAGTATCGCGACTCATTCGTCGTGATCGGTGTGAGCCTCGATAACAGCCTGAAGGGCCTGAATGCCTATTTGGCCGAAAATCCGCTCCCCTGGCCGCAGATCTACGAAGACGGCGGGATGGACAGCCGGCCGGCCAACGCCCTAGGAATCCTTACCGTGCCCACCATGATCCTGGTCGATCAACAGGGCAAGGTGGTCAACCGCAACGTTTCGATGGGTGAGCTGGAGACCGAACTGAAACGGCTGACCCATTAGGGCGCTGGGCGCTGATTTTTGCCGGATTGCTATTTCCCGGAACGGAGGAGGTGGCTACCATCCGCGGCGAAAGGGAGCTTTCGCCGATGATTGGAATCGAATCTTCGTCTATGGTGTGCTTGCTGGCCTCGGTTCAAGGGATCGGTCTGATCAGCGCCTGGCTGGCACGGGTCAGCGAAGGGTCGTCCGGCCAAACGGTAAGCCACACCCTCTTTCTTGTCTGCCTGGGGGCTGTCGGGCTGGCCACGACGGTCGCGATGGCCATTGGCCCCGGAGCCTGGTTAACGGCGGGTTCCACACTGGCAGCCATGATCTTGATTGCCATTTGTGATTTTCGTGGCAATCGGCAGACGGTCGCCGGATAGCCGGGCTTATCCATCCTCCCTGGCTAACGCGGATTGTTCACCACCGCATCGTAACCCGAAGCGTAAGCGAGGCGCCGGGTTACGTTCCTCGCTTCGGGTTAATGCTGCGCATCGGTTTCGGATGCTCTTGATAAAATCGGACCATTGCGCATTTCCGCGCAGGCCGGCAAAATCGAAAAAAAGCTTCCGTTCGGTACAACCGGCAACCGAAACCTATAATCGGGCAGCTATCATTCTCGACACCACGTCGAGAGGAGTGGATTTGCAAAGGAGGGGGGAAATGCGAAGTCTGCAAATAGGTTTGCTGGTCCTCGCCAGCACCGCGATCCTGCCTGCGCTGGCTCTTGCCGGCAATCAGGAGAAGGCCAACCAAATTAAACAGGCCTTGGATGAAACTCTCAACAGCCCGGATCCCATCTACATCAAGGTGCAACGCGGAACGGTGGTGTTGAGCGGCCAGGTTTCCAGTCAGGAGCAAATCAACCAGGCCCTGAAAGTAGCCGGTCAGACGCATGGTATCACCAGAGTGGTCAGTCAATTGACCGTGCGGAGCCAGTCGCCTCAACAATCACAAGCGGCGTCCGAAGAATACTCTCTGGCGGCGGCCTCGAGCCCATCGAATAATCCCTTGCGCGGCGAGGCGAACGAAGCCGGCTCTTTTTCGAAGTCCAAGCTGGCGGCGCAATTACAGGCCGCACGGGCTGCCAGGGCTCGCTCAGGGGCGGTGGCCGCCGGCTCTACCGCGAACGTCGAGCGGGTCCCCAGTTCCTTTTCGGCAGCCCCGGCCGCCAAAGTGTCGGATGAGGAAGTCCTTGCCGAGCCGGAGCCGACGCCCGCCCAGAGGGTCCGACCATTGCCGTCGCCCAACGGTGCCGAGAGGGCGGTAGGACAAGCCGCCCGCGGGCCCACCCCGATCGCCACCACCGGGGCGCCACTGCCCATGTATTCGCCCATGTCGCCAGCCGGCGCGAGCCCCATCCGCTATGACCAGCCCCGTCTGCCGAACTATGCCTGGCCGAGCTACGCCGCCTATCCGAACTACGCGGCCGTGACCTACCCCAAGCAGTATTCGCCAACCGTCTGGCCCTATATCGGACCGTTCTATCCGTATCCGCAAGTCCCCTTGGGATGGCGGAAGGTGAGCCTGGAGTGGAGCGACGGTTGGTGGTTCCTGGACTTCAAAGACCTGCCGGCCAGCGCTTGGCAGCGATAATTCGCGGACCAGGGTTGCCAAGGAGGGCGACCCTGTTGCGTCGGGTACGGGGACTGTCCCAGTTGTCGGCAGGAGGCCCTAGAACTGGGACTGTCCCCTTCTGCGTCCGGTAAGCAGAGCCCCCGCGCCGCTGACTCGGCGCGAGGGCTTGCTGCTTCCGAACCCCACGGGAAGGTGGGCTGCCTGCGCCGAACGCCGCAATCGCTCCTACAACCGGAAAAATCCGCAAGTTCGTTCCAGTTTGACACGATAACTACTGGTAACACGGCGCAGAACCGGGTAGGTCCCGGGCGAGGTGGTGGCCGCGGCGTCTTGGCTGCCGGCAAGTGACGCAAGATCGCCCCAATTCTTGCCCTCAGACTGTCGAGGAACTTCGGATGTCCAGAAAAGCCGTTTGGTGTGTTATCGGTCTTCTCGGGCTGCTGCCGCTGGTATCGGCCACGGGCTGTAGCATGGTTGCCGGCCCGCAACTCGGCATGTTGGGCTTCCCGATCCCCGTCTCGCCCTATTTCCAGAAGCTGCCCGAGGACAAGTTCTGGATGCACGAGCGTTACGACCGGATGCCCATCCTGGGGCCGATTACGCCGGGCGCGCCGGAAACGGCCTTGGATCCGCCTTCTGAAGACGAAGTCATGCGGGTGTTGGAGAAGTCCCGGCCAGTGGCCGGCGGCTATCCGTTCCTCTACGAGAGGCAACGCACCAATGTCCACATCGTCTGCGAGCCCATCGCCGACTATATCGATCCGCCGCGGGTATTTCCGCTGGTCGGACCCGCCCAGCTCCACCACTGCCATTACAAGTGCATCGTCTCCTTCACTGAGATCACTCACGTAGGTT
>JAJYGU010000203.1 GCA_021784975.1 Planctomycetota bacterium | reverse complement strand
TGGGACTGGTGATGATCGCCGGCTCGCACAGCCACTCGGGCCCGGTGATCGAGCTTCGCGACAAGCCCGGGGAAGGCAAGGGGCGCTACGACGATTGCGTGGCCTACGCCGCCGACTTGGAGCGGAAGCTGATCGAAGTGATCAACGAGGCTGCCGGCAAGACGCAAGACGCCCGCATCGGCTGGGGTTCGGCCCAGAGCGGGCTGAACCGCAATCGTCACACCAAGCTGAAGCCGAAGCCGGTGGACCGCGAGTTGAGCGTGGTGCGGTTCGACGACCTCGACGGCAAGCCCATCCTGCTGCTGGTCAATTTTGCCGCCCATCCCACCATCCTGGGCCCGGACAACCTGCGGTTTTCGGCCGACTATCCGGGCCGGATGATGGACCAGGTCGAACGGGTCTTGAAGACCAACTGCATGTTCATGCAGGGAGCGGCCGGCGATATGTCGACGGCCACCACCCCCGAAACCCGCGGCATCGAGAAGTTCGGCAAGGCCTTGGCGGCTGAAGTGCTGAAGATCAATCAGCGCATTGAAACCGCGGTGCCCGAGAAGCCGAGCCTTCAAGGCATGGACCAAGACTTCACCTTCAAGACGCGGATCGATTTCCGCAATCCACTGCTCATGATGGCCTTCCGGCAGGCGTTCTTTCCCGAATTGGCCGCCGCCTTCATGCACAACGACATCCACAACAATCTGCTCCACCCTCACCTGACCACCGTGCTCCTCAACGGGGAACTGGCCCTGGTGGGCGGCTCGGGGGAGTTTTTCTGCGAGCACTCGATCGGGCTCAAGGCCCGCTCACGCGCCAAAAAGACCCTCTTCTTCGGCTACTGCAACGGCCACCACATGTACTTCCCCACCATTCAAGCCGCGGCCGAGGGCGGCTACGGGGCCGACCCCACCGTGAGTTGGGTCGCCCTGGGAGCCGGTGAGGAGATGATGAACCAGGCCCTGATCAACATCTACACCATGATGGGCAAGTTTAAGAACCCGCTCGGGCTGTAATCACCACCGGGTTAGACGTCGCCTGGCGTGGATCAGTCAGCGCAGAGGACGCCGAGGGGAAAAAGTAGAATAATCTGGCCTAGGGCGCGATGCGAAAGCGGCAACAGGGTGCCCCGTCGTGGCGGGACTCGAGCCGCCGCACCGGCCGTCCCACCACCGCATTAAGAATCTCCTGGTCGATCTGACACACGGTGCCCCTCCCGTCGAACATGCTGATGAAGGGACAGCTCCGCCGATAAACCAGCGTTTGTCCATCATCCTCGTCCACCACGTCGAGCACGCCGCCCTCGGCGCCCAGGATGGCCACGAACTGCCGCAGCCGCTCCTTCGGCTTCTTGGCGGTGATCTGGCGGCGGTAATGGTCGGACAACTGCCGACTGACATGTCCCACGATCTCTTGCACGAGACCCTGGTCGGCAAGCTCGTAGAGGGCCTTCCAAAGCGCGGGCACCAGCAGCCGCTGGTTGGTGGGAAACAATAAGCAAAGTGCTGCCGGAGTGGCCTTGTAGAGATGCCTGGGGCGCCCGCGTCCAGGCAACTGATCCCGGTTTCGTTCAATATAACCCTTGTCAGCCAACTCGGTGAGCTGCTCGGTGACCGCGGTGCGGGTGACGCCGCTGGCATTGATCAACTCGTTGACCGTCTGGGGCGGATTGCCCACCAACAATTTGATGATGCGCATCCCCGCTGGACTGATAGTGGCATCGGGCATGGTGCCGACCTTCTGGGCGAGGCGAAGATTCATGCACTGCCCCGCTCTCCCGTTCTGAGAGGCGTAGGGATTCCCCTCATAATAGCTTGTTTGCTCAATCCGGCAAAGCCCCAGCCGCGACGATTGGGAGATAAGGCGTCTGCGGCGCAAAACGAAACCTTCAGCCGCCGCCGATATGGCGACGATTTGCCGTGGATAACCTGCCCTCTGTACCCCCCTTCCGAGTTGTCTCTGTCGATCCGTATTACAAACTCGTAAGAGCTTGTTTTTGCGGCAAGCTTCTTGGCTGTGGCCGAAGGCCGCGCCAAGTTCATCCGTGGCTCCATTGGCGGCGGCCAATTCCTAATTCCTGGTCCCCTGATCCCCGACCTCGGACCTCTGGCCTCTGGCGCTCCGGCGGGCTGCCACCGGGAACTTGTCTAGCTCCACCAGCAGCTTCTCGGTGTCAATATCGGACTTGGCGGCCTCCTGCCAGTATCTTCTGGCGGTCGCTCGATCACCCCTGGGATCGACTGCCAAGAACGCGGCAATCACCGCCCGCGAATCCACGTCCTTGCCAAGAGACCGCCGGACCAGGAACATCACCAGCGGCGTGGGCAGGGTGACACTCGAGTAACGGTGAATACGGCCGGCAACCTTGACGGCCAGCAGGTCCGAATCGCTTTCGACGACAATCGCCCGCACGCCGACCACCACGATCTCTTCGGCGTCGCCGAACTTGCCCATCGCCCGACGGATTTCGTTCCAGAACTGATTGAGATAATCGAGCATGGTCTGGAGCCGATCGACCTGGTCGCGCTCCTCCTGGCTTTGCGCCTGGCGCGCCGCCGTCGCCAGGTATTGTCGGGTAGAAATCAGATCGCGCCGGCTCATCGCCTTGCGGACCTCAGCCACAGATTGGGCAAAGGTGGCTGCCTGCGATTCGGCGGCCAAGCCACGGCGGCCCAGCCCAGCCTGGCCCCAGCCTGCGCCGACCGTCATGGTCAGAACCAACAGCTTGGCGAGCCAGACAACCGATGGTGAATGCCGGGAAGCCAAGGCCACTCTCCAATCTTGATCGCGGCGCCGTCAGCGGCAGCGACCGTTGATCCTACATCGCTCGGGTACCGATCGCAAGAAGGGGACGGAAAACGTCCAACTCTAAGTTCTAAGCTCTAAGTTCTTAGTGCTTAGACGTTGGCGGGATTCGCGCCCTCCGCCCTGGTCAGCGGCCCGTGCCGCCCGGCAAAGGTCGACGAGCGAGTCGGGAAATCGAGCCACCCCGAAACACATCAGCGGCGCGATCAGCGAGCCCCAGTACTGGTTGAAGTTGTGGCCGATCACTGCAAGGAAAGCCACAAACAGGCAACTGGTCAGGCCGACCCTCGCGGCGAGCGGGCTGTGCCAGCCGGCAAAGCCGAAGAGAGCAGCCGTGAAGTACAGGGCCGTGACCCACTGTGGCAGCAACAGCAAATAGGCGTTCATCTGCGCCGTCGAGATCACAAAGGCCGCCCCTCCGAACTGGAGCCAGCTTTCCCGATGCGCCAGGGCTTGCGGCGTGATGAGCGGGCGGACGCAGAGCCAGTGCCAGCCGAAGAAGAGCAGCCACGCGGCCAGACCGATCCCCCAGGCCAGCAGTTCACCGCGTCGGCGGCTACGCCATGCCATGATCACGGCCAGCAAAGCGTAGGGCAGCGCCAATTCACGAAAAAAGACAGCCGCCAGACCGAGGGCCATGCCCCAATACGGGCGACGGATTCCATAGGCGCAGGCCGATAGCGCGATGAGCACGCCCGCCCAAAGCACCGGCAGGACGCACAAGTCGCCTAAGACGGTGGGCAAGAGCGGGCCGGTCAGAAGCAGGGCACATAGGACGGGGCGAGTGAGCCGGTTTTCGTCTTCCCGCATCAAGCTCGCAAAGGCGAGCAAGATCAAGGCCAACGAGAGACCCCCGAGCAAGAGCTTGCCCAAGCCGAACCAGGGCAGCTTGCCCAAGAGCCACATGGGCAGCGGCGTCCGCCAGTTGAACACGCTGCGGGTGGGATAGCCGCGGGCCGTCAGCTCCGCCGCCGCTGCCGCATAATAGCCCTCGCCGGCGCGAATCCGATCCACTTCCGCGTGGTAAAGGGCCACATCGCCGGGGCCGGGCAAAGACGCTCGCGGATTGCGGCTGGCCAGCGGCGAAAGCGTCACGGCCACGCACAACGCCGAGCTGAGCGCCAGGGCCGCCAACACGCCGCCGGCCTGGAGCGGCGTCAGCCGAGCGTAAGTGGTGCGGGGAGGGTGGTTCACGCGAGAGTGGCTTGCGGAGGACCGATCGTCGCCGGATTGGCCGACTCCGTCGTCCACGGCAGACCGGCGGCAACCGGCTGGTCCGACCCGGTCCGAAGGTCTTCGTCGCGATGCTGCCGGGTGACCTGCCGGACCTCCTCGAAACAGGAGAAAAAGGCGGCCATCAACAACGGGTCGAGGGCGGTTCCCGTCGCCTGCCGCAGATAGTCGAGCACTTGCGCTTCCGGCATGGCGGCCCGATAGACGCGGTCGTGGCTGAGCGCATCATAGGTGTCGACAATGGCCACGATGCGGGCGGCTTCCGGGATGGCCTCCCCCGCCAAGGCTTGCGGATAGCCGCTGCCGTTCCAACGCTCGTGGTGACTCAAGGCGATTCGGCTGGCCATCACCAGGATGGCGGACTGCGCCCCGGCCAACATCTGGGCGCCGATGGTGGTGTGGGTCTTCATTACTTCGAATTCCTCCGGGGTGAGCCCGGCCGGCTTCCGCAGAATGGCGTCGGGAATGCCGATTTTTCCCACATCGTGCATGGGGGCCGCCATGCGGAGGATCTCGGCGTCCGCCGGCGACCAGCCGGCGGCTATGGCCAGCAACTCGCTCAACAAGCCGGTGCGGCGAATGTGCATGCCGGTCTCCTCGTCGCGCCACAGGGAGGCCGCTGACAGACAGTAGATGGTTTCCTCGTGGGCCAGGCGAATCTGCTGAGTGGCCTGACGGACCTTCTCTTCCAGGCCGCGGGTATACTCCCGCCGCTCCACGATCAGTTGCCGGCGTTCCAGGGCGCCGCGGACCTGAAACAGCAGCTCTTCGCGCTCGACCGGCTTGACCAGATATCCCCAGGCCCCGTTGGTCAAGGCCTTAATGGCGGTCTTGGTGTCGCTCACCGCGGTCATCATGAGCACGGCCGTATCCGGAAATTCCTTGCGAATGTCGTCGAGCAGTTCCAGCCCGGAGCGGCCCGGCATGTTGATGTCCATCACCACCAGATGGACCTCGTTGCTCTTGAGGTGCTGCCAGGCCGCCTGGGCGTTGGGCGATTGGGCGCAAGGGAAGCCGGCCCCGGTCAGCCAGCGGCTCACCAGGTCGCGAACGTACGACTCGTCGTCGACGGCCAGCACCCGCCAGGGGGCGGCCGGCGGCAGTGGCTCTTTCACGAGGCGCGGCATACTTCCTCGGCGTCCAGCTCTTCCCGCACGGTCTGCAACAACACGGCGGGATTGTAAGGCTTCTCCACCAGGCGGAGATGCTCTTGGGCAATGAAGTTCGACTGTGAAGTCTCCGGATCGTAGCCGCTGCAGAAAATCACCCGGATCTCGGGGAACTCGTCGTGCAGGCGGCGGTAGACCTCGCGGCCGCTGAGCTTGGGCATCACCGCGTCGAGCAGCACCAGGGCGATGGTGTCGCGGCGTTGCCGCAGCACCTGGAGCGTCTCCTCGCCGTCCCTGGCGGTAAGCACGGTGTAGCCGCCTTTTTCCAAAATACGGCGGGAGATGTCTTGCACCAGCGGATCGTCCTCAGCCACCAAGATCACTTCGGCCCCGCCGCGAGAGGCGGCTGGCCGCGCCTGGGGCGCCGGATCGGCGTCCGAGGCGATCGCCGGCAAGTAGATCTTGAAAGTAGAGCCATGCCCTGGCTCGCTGTAGACGTGAATCGCTCCCTCGTGTTGCTGCACGATGCCATAGACGGTCGGCAGCCCCAGGCCGGTGCCTTGTCCCACCGGCTTGGTGGTGAAGAACGGCTCGAAGATATGTTCGCGGACTTCCGGCGTCATGCCGTGGCCGGTGTCGGCCACGCTCAACTCGACGTAGGGGCCGGGCTTCAAATCGGCGTAGTGCTCGGCGAACTCCGGGCTGACGTTCAGGCGTTCGGTTTTGACCACGATCTCGCCGCCGGAGGGCATGGCGTCGCGGGCGTTCAGGCACAGGTTGACGAACACTTGCTGGAAACTGCCCGCGTCGGCAAAAATAACTCCCGCTTGTTCACCCAGATGGGTGCGGAGCTTGATATGCTCGCCCAGCAGAGGTCGCAGCATCCTCGTCAGATCCGAGACCATTTCATTGGCGTCGAGGTGCTTGCGATCGACCGTTTGGCGGCGGCTGAAGCTCAAGAGTTGGCGGGTCAGCGAGGCGGCCCGATCGGCGGCCTCCAGCACTCCCTGCAAGTCCTGGTACGGCTGCTGATCGGGCGGGATGCCTTCCATGGCGTAACGGGTGTAGCCGCTGATGGCCTGCAAGAGGTTGTTGAATTCGTGGGCCACTCCGCCGGCCAAGGCCCCTACCGCCTCGAGCTTCTGCGACTGCCGCAGTTGTTCGTCCTTTTGGCGGAGCTCGTGGGTCCGCTCGGCCACCATGCGTTCGATCCGCTCGGTGCGGGTGGTGGCCGACCAGGTGTACCGCGCGGCCACGTAGGTCATCAGCAGGCTCAACACTAACAGTGTCCATGACCGCCAGCTTCCGTACAAATTGAAGAACACGGGCGCCGGAGTGCAGAGGAGCGACCACTCCCGCCCGCCGAACTTCAGCGATGCCGTGTAATGCAGGCCGGCCGGTTCGAGGGCCAGCGACTGGCGGGCGGCGTCCTCGCCATGTTGTGCCGGCGATCGCGTGCGCGACGAATGAAAGTGCAACAACTGCTGCCCGGCCGGCAGAGAACGATCGATCACCGCCAGGTCGATCCCCTGCGGTCCGCTGGCGTACTCCAAGGCTTGCTCCACCAGGTCGTCGACCTGGCAAAGGCCCACCAAGTAACCACGGAGATGCGCGGGGCGGGTCTTGGGAGTCCGCGCATCCTGGAGATTGCGATACACCGGCAAGAACGTTTGAACCAGAGGATGTTCGCGTCCAAGCTTGTCTAACGTAATCGGGGGGCTGACCTGAAAGGTGTTGGTGTCGCGCGCCCTGTGCATGGCGGCTCGCAATACGGGGATCGAGCCGAAATCCCAGCCGAAATTCGGGCTGAAATTGTGCGCCGTCTCGGCGTACCAGATGGGAAAGTACTCGTCCCGCGGCCGGACCGGCGTCAACTTGTTGTGGGGCTCCGCCGTACAAATCTGAAAGTTCCGCAACTGCGGCAGGCCGCTGCGCCGGGCATCCTGCTCGAACTCGGACCGTTGTTGGTTCGAGACCCGCGGCGCCCATTGCAGCACCTTCAACGACGGCACGTGTCCCAGAATCGGCTTTGAAAACAGTTGAAACTCCCGGCGAGAGACCGTGGACGATCCGTAGTATGCCTGGCAGACAATCTCATGGGTCAGCTCGATCCGTTCCGCGGCCCGGCGAATCGCCTCCACCAGGTGCTTGGAAGCGAAGTCGAACCCCGTCTGGTTCTCGCGATGTTCCCAGTGACGGAT
Source organism: Planctomycetota bacterium (assembly GCA_021784975.1). GTDB lineage: Bacteria > Planctomycetota > Planctomycetia > Pirellulales > Thermoguttaceae > JAJYGU01. The sequence goes on along the minus strand of JAJYGU010000203.1, from coordinate 8,823 downwards.
CAAGGAAAACAGTCCCAGGGTCAGCCCCAACCCCACACAGATCGTCAGTGCCGTCGGGGTGCAGCGGTGCCACCACGACGCCGAGGGCGTCTCTTCCACTGCGGAGTGCTCTGCACAGACCTTCGAGGGCATGGCTCCGGTTCCTCGCACAAGAATGGATAATTGGCGGACAGATACTACGGGCAACGAAGCGACAGGAGCCGGACGGCTCTTGCTGCCAAACGGGTGGTATTCAACACTAGCATGGGTTTTCATCATCCGGGGATCGCTCAACCTGCCTTCTGTCGCCTGGATTGCCTAGTTCGGAACATCGGCATATACGCCGCATGGCGGGGCATCGCGGACTATTGCGACTTTGCGGCTTCACCCGGCGAAATCGCTCTTGCCCCGAAATGCGGACATCTGCTATGCTTTTTGCGCCCTGTCTCTGGAAACTCTGTGCGTTTAAGTCTTTTTATGAAAACGGTTTACGGAGGAACCGCCATGACCAACGACGACCCCGATTGCCATTGTGCCCACGTCTCTACGGGGAAACGACGATTGAAAATCGTGGCGGGGGCTTTATCTGCGGTCGCGGTTTGCGTCGCTACTAGATACTATTGGGGGGGTAGAATCGCGCATGCCGGTCCGCCGGATAGTGAGGACAGGCAATACCGTCCGGTGGCGGATCGCACGCCGTCTAGCTATATGCCCGCCAGTGCCGCCCCTTCTCGCTTGGCGCCGGCGGCGAGCACCGCGCCGCGCCCCCGCGGTGTGCGGCCGATCGGGGGCTTGAAAGTGCCAGTGGTGGTGGCCAATGTCAATTCCCAACGCGTCACCCGCGAGGACCTGGCCCGAGAGTGCCTCCGCCAATACGGCAAAGAGGTGCTCGAGAGCATGGTCAACCGAGAGCTGATTGTGCAGGAGTGCCGGCGGCGCGACCTGACGGTGAGCGATAAGGAGGTCGATGCCGAGATCGACCGCTTCGCCCGCAGTTTTCGTCTCCCGGTCGATCAGTGGCTCAAGCTGGTGCGCCAGGAGAAGGGGATGACGGCCCACCAGTACGCCCGCGATGTCATTTGGCCCATGTTGGCCCTGCGCAAATTGGCGGGCGAACGGCTCCGGGTGACCAAGGAAGACATGAGGCGGGAGTTTGAGACCATGTACGGCGAGAAGGTCCGGGCCCGGTTGATCGCCGTCAGCCGGTTGGATTTGGCGCGTCAGTTGCGGGCTCAGGCGGCCGCCCACCCGGACCAGTTCGGCAGCCTTGCCAAGCGGTGGTCGGAAGATTCCCCCAGTGCCGCCCTGAAGGGAATGATCCAACCCATCCGCCGGCACGGCAGCTACCAGCAGGTCGAAGACGCCGTGTTCAACATGGCCGATGGTCAGGTCTCGAAGGTCATCCCGATCGGCGGGCAGTACCTGATTCTCAAGCGCGAAGAGTTGATTCCCGCGCGACAAGTGAGCTTCGAGCAGGTGGCGCCCCAGTTGGAGGAAGTGGTCCGCGACACCAAGATGCGCAGGGTGTCCCAGGAAATCTTCAAGCAACTCCAAGACAACGCGCGGGTGGACCTGGTGTGGGCCGACCCCGCCAAACACGCCCGGATGCCGGAGGTGGCGGCCCTCATTAACGGCGTCCAGATCACCCTCCGCGACCTGGCCCAGGAGTGCATCGAGCGGCACGGGAAGGACGTGCTCGAAGGGATCATCAACCGCAAGCTGCTGGAGGAGGCCTGCCAAAAGCGGAATATTGCCGTCAGCCAGCAGGATCTCCAGCGAGAAATCACCGAGCAGGCCACGACCAACATGAGACCCAAAGCCGACGGCTCCCCTGACGTCGCCGGCTGGCTGGCCGTGGTCACCAGGCGACTCAAGATCTCCGCCGACATGTACCGCCGCAACGTGGTCTGGCCCACGGTGGCCCTGAAGAAACTGGTCCGCGACAAGGTCGAAGTCACCCAGGAAGACTTGAGGAAGGGCTACGAAGCCAATTTCGGTCCGCAGGCGAAATGTTTGGCCATCGTCCTCAACGATGAGCGCCGCGCCCAACGGGTCTTCGACCTGGCCCGAAAGAACAATACTGCCGAGTATTTCGGCACCCTGGCCACCCAGTATTCGGTGGAGCCAGGCAGCCAGGCCTTGCGGGGCGAAGTGCCGCCCATCAAACGCAACGGCGGACAGCCGCTGCTGGAAAAAGAGGCCTTTGCCCTGAAGCCCGGCGAGCTGTCGGGCATCATCGCCGTCGACGGCAAGTTCGTGATCTTGCGTTGCCTGGCGTTTACCAAACCGAGAAAGCTTGATTTCGCCCAAGTCCGCGACATCATCTACCAGGACATTTTGCAGAAGAAGACCCGCCTGGCGATGGCCGACTTTTTCCAACGCCTGCAGGACTCGGCCACCATCGACAATTTCTTGGCGGGCACCAGCCAATCGCCGAACGAGCGCTACGGCCAGCCCAGAGCGTCCGCCGCAAGCGACCCGGCGCAAGCCGCTCCGCTACCGTCCCGCCAGCCGTCCAGCCGGGTTCCCTCGCAACCCGCCGCCGGCGCGGTGCCGATTCTCCGCCAAGTACCGGGCGGGTAGGCGATCGATCCGTAGGTCAGGAACTCCTGTTCCTGACGGAAGGCATGGAAACGCCAGATTCGCTGGCTTTGCTGGGGCGGCCCTCATCTACTTTGCCCCTCGATCCGTGGATAGAATGAACGCATGATGCAATCGCTGACCTTGGAATACTGGATCGACGACGGCTGGTATGTCGGCCGGCTTGAAGGAGTGCCTGGGGTCTTCAGTCAGGGCGCCTCGTTAACTGAACTCGAGGAAAATATCCGGGACGCGCACCGGATGATGGTCGAGGAAGAGGGACCGCCGCCTTCTGCGGACGCTCACACTAAGAAGATTAAGGTCGTGGTGTGAAGCGGCAGGATTTCATTCCCGAGGGACGAACGATGGCCCAAGCGACCTGGGAACGAATGTTGGCCGGGGTTTCGCGTTGCCGCCGGCCCGGGCGATTTCCGATTCCCGCCTATTCCGAGTTCATGCCGCCGCCGCGGCTGGGGCGTAAGCCCTATGGGGCCGAGGATCCGCTGCTGTTTCAGCCGGATGACCCCGTGGGATGGCACATCACCGAGTATGAGGAGCTGATGGAGCTGCGGCCGGGGCTCGAACACCTGGCCGGCGAGCTGATTCGTGCGATGGAGCATTTGGGCAATGGCCGCCCGGCCCACGGGATCGCGCGGGCAAAGCTGGAGGGCAATCCGTATTGGCCCAGCGAACTGGCTGACCGCGCCGGCCGGCTGCCGCACGAGCGTTACGTGGCATTGGCCCCGCTCGCCCTTTCGCGGACCCAGGATGACAAAGGCCGTGTCCGCTGGACGCTCTTTGGCGGCAGCGAGCAAGGGCCGTCGCGGGCCTTTTGGAAAGGCTTTTTTACGGCCCCGGGTTGCGAGATGCCGGCGGACGAGGCGCTGGGGTTTTTCCGACGACTGTTGATCGCCGCTTACGGGGAATCGAGCGATCGGCTGAACGACTTGCGCAAGGCCGGCTTTCGCATCCTGCCTGGACTCGGGGACTCCAGCTTGCCTTACGGGCAAGAAGATGAATTGCCGTCGTGGGCCGAGCGATACCTGCTGAGCGATAAGACGCGTTTGCGCGGCGTTCGCTATCTGCTTACCTTCCGGCCGTTTGGCAGCCTGCCTCAAAGAGTCCGGCAAGCCTACCTGGCTGGCGACCTGTGTCTGCTGCCGTTTCCCGGCAGCTTGGTATTTTGGGGCGCGCCGCCCTACCTGCGGCTCCGCGAAGAGCTGCCCTTGGCGATGCAGATTCCGCTCTTGCACCTGTTTCCGCGGCAGGAGCAGCCGATGAGCCTGCGCGTGCCGCAGTCGGGCTGGATGCACGAGCCGCATCCCGACCACCCGCTCCCGCACCCCGACAAGCTGCCGTTGCGGAACACCTATCGCCGCACGCATCGTTGGGCGCGGATTCATCGTCACGAGGACGAATTAGGCGTGGCCGACGGCGAAGACCACCTTGCCCACGTGCTCTTTAGTACGGCCCCCGATGATATTGGCTTATACGGCAAGCCGATGGCTCGCAATGCCCAGTTGTGGACCCACGACTTCCATCTGCTGCTGGACGGCCCGCGGACCGATCGTGACGACCTCGCTCGCGCCGCCGCCGTGCTCCGCGGCGGCGGGCAGTTCGGCTACCGGTTCCTGTTTCCGGCGATGCGCGTGGGGCGTCACGAAGTCTATTGGCATCGGCCGCTGGCGGCCTATCTGGGCGCCAAGTCCTCTGCGCCCGAGCTGATGACCCACGCCCCGCTGGGCTACCTGACCGCGTATCGATGCGATCGGGTCGCCCCGAGCCAGGCCCTGGAACTCTGGCCGCGACTGTTGGCCCGGCCGGCGCACCTGGCCGCCTTGCACGGCTTCTCGGCAAGGCCCGAGCACCATGCCCGCCACGTCGCTATCCACAATGTCCGCAAACTGCTGGATGCCTACGAACTGCGCGATCACTCGCCGTTGCCGGCCAGTTTTGCGCGGGCGCTGCTGACCATGGCAAAAGAAGAGACCCTGGAAGACTGGCTCGGTCACCTGGAAAACTCCGCCAACCACGGCGAGGCGGGCCGGAAATTGGCCGACGCGCTACGAATGGTGGTAGGTGACGTTTCACGGACAGCTCGGGAGCCAGCTTCTGGCCGCCCTCACCCCCTGCCCCTCTCCCGCACGCGGGAGAGGGGAGTGACCCTGCTCACGTACCGCCGCACCGCCCGGCGCTCGTTCGAGAAGGCCTACTGGCGGACGATTGCACGGCTTGCCCATGGCGCATACCGCAATAAGGACAATGCGGACTGCGCGCAGGATGCGGTGTCGCAATCGCTGTTGAAGCATCACCGCCGCGATCTCGACGCCCTGGGTGCTTACTTATTGAGGTATTATGACCGAACCATCGAGAACGCGGGCATGTCAGGCAAGGCGGTCGTGGGCGACTTGCCCTTCCATTGGCAGACCGATTTCCCGTTTCCCTGGTCGGGCGGCTGGTCGGGCAACCGGGCCGGCACCTTGGAGGAACGCGACCTGCTGGTCATGATCCCCGGACGGAACCGTCGCCGGGCGGTCCTCATGGCCGATCACTATGACACGGCCTACATGGAAGACTGCTACGAGAAGCAGCGCGGCGGCAACGGCGCTCGGTTGGCGGCAGCCGGGGCCGACGACAACCACTCGGCCACGGCCGCCTTGATGTTGGCTGCCCCGATCTTCCTGGAATTAAGCCGCGCTGGCCGGCTGGCCTGCGATATCTGGCTGGTCCACCTGACGGGCGAAGAGTTCCCTTCGGATTGCATGGGGGCGCGGCACCTGGCCCAGCAGGTAGTGGAAGGCACGCTCAGAGTGCGCCGCAAAGGCCGCCGACCGCTCGATCTTTCCTCGGTGCAGATCGAAGGTGTCTATGTGCTCGACATGGTTGCGCACAACAACGACCATGATCGTGATGTCTTCCAAATCTCGCCCGGGGTGGGCCGCGATTCGCTGCAACTGGCCTATCACGCCCATCAGGCCAACCTGCTGTGGAATGCGTGCGTGCCAAAATGGAACGGCCGCAGCGATCGGCGAGGCTGTAGGCCCGGCCGGCGAAGCCGGGACGGCGCAACGATCCCCGAGATCGCCCTGTACCCCGCCCTGCACGGCGAGGTCCGCACCCCCGACGACCCGCGCAGCTCGCTCTACAATACCGACGGGCAGATTTTCTCCGATGCCGGCATTCCCGCGGTGCTATTCATGGAAAACTACGACATCAATCGCGTCGGTTATCACGACACCCACGACACGCTGAGCAACCTCGACCTGGACTACGGCGCCGCCGTGGCCGCCATCGCCATCGAGACGGTCGCCCGGGCGGCCGGCGGGGCCTGAGACTGCCCATGCCTGCCATGGGGCAAGCGAAGCTTGCCCGTGCGAATGTCGCTGGCCTCGGCACGGGTAAACTGCGTTGATCCATGCCACCCTGCCGGATGGAGTGGGGCGATGTCCTCGGCCGCCAGCCTGTCCGCAAAAAACCGTCGTTTCAAGGGAAAGAGCTGCACGCCCGCCAGCCCGAGGTCGGTTCGCTGGTTGACATCGCCCCCCCCGGTCCTGTACATTGTAGGGGTGGAGAGGGGAGGCAAATTCGCCCAGCGGGTCAGCTCTTGACGGGCCGCCTCCTGGCCTGAGGCCGTCGGGAACAGAGGCAACTGGCCGGACCGGATTGCGTTCGGCGAGCGGGAGGGAGCAACTGCACCATGGCAAATGGCGCCGTCTGGGGCATTGATATCGGACAGTGCGCCTTGAAGGCGCTGCAATGCCGTTTCCAGCCCGATGCCGGCCGAGTGCTGGCGGAAGGTTTCGACTATATCGAATATCCCAAAATCCTCAGCCAGCCGGGCTCGAATGCCGCTGAGCTGGTCGGGGCCGCCCTCAAACAGTTTCTCTCCCGCAATTCGGTGACCGGCGACCGGGTCGCCATCTCGGTGGGCGGCCACACCGGGCTGGTGCGGTTCATCCGTCTTCCGCCGGTGGAGGCCAAGAAGATCCCCGACATCGTCCGCTACGAAGCCCGTCAGCAAATCCCCTTCGACCTGAACGACGTGGTGTGGGATTATCAGCGAATGGGCGGGGGAAGCGAGGAAGAGGGATTCGCTCTGGACGCCGAGATCGGCCTGTTCGCCATGAAGCGGGACGCCGTATTTCGGGCCCTCGAGCCTTTGCAGGCGGCGGGCATCGAGATCGACGTGGTGCAACTGATGCCGCTGGCCTTGTACAACTTCGTCCTGTTCGATCAGATGCCCGAGTTGCCGCCGGTGGACGAGTATGATCTCGACGAGCCGCCGCAGTCGGTAGTGATCTTTTCGCTGGGAACCGACGCCACCGACCTGGTGATCACCAACGGCTATCGGGTGTGGCAGCGGAGCATTCCCCTGGGTGGCAGCCATTTCACCAAGGCGTTGACCAAGGACCTGAAGCTGACCTTCGCCAAGGCCGAACACCTGAAGCGAAACGCCACTGCGGCCGCCGATCCCAAGGCCGTCTTTCAGGCCATGCGGCCGGTATTCGGCGAACTGCTGACCGAACTGCAGCGCTCGATCAGTTACTTCTGCAACCTCGACCGGACGGCCAAGATCGGCCGGATCATCGGCCTGGGCAACGCCATGAAGTTGCCTGGCCTCCGCCGCTATCTCTCCCAGAGCCTGGGCTACGAGGTGGAGCGGCTGGACTCTTTCGCCAAGTTGACCGGCTCGTCGGTCATTGCCGCGCCCGCGTTCGAAGGCAACCTGTTGTCGTTCGGGGTGTGCTATGGCCTGGCCGTGCAAGCCCTCGGCAAATCCGGGGTGCATACCAACCTCCTGCCCCGCGAAATCACCCGCGCCCGCCTGATTCGACGGAAGAAGCCCTGGGCGGTGGCTTCGTTGGCGGCTCTCTTGTCGGGCTGCGCCGTCAGTTTCGGCATCTACTCGCATGCCTTGGCCAGGGTCCAGCAACCCGACTGGGACAAGGCCACGGCCACGGCCAATCAGGTCGCCAGCGAGGCGGCGAGTTACATCGACAAGCGGACGGTGGCCGAGAAAAGCTATAAGAGCATCGATGAGGTAGGCCGGCACCTCGTGCACAACGTCGAGAGGCGGGTCGAATGGTTGGAGATGCTCCGGGCGGTGACGGCCTGCCTGCCGCACGACGATCTCGACAAGCCGCGGCCGGCCGAGATCGGCAAGCGGCAAGAGCTTCATATTACGAACCTGGAATGCCAGGAGGTGACGGACCTCAGCCAATGGTTTGCCGCCGTGAAGGAGAAATACCAGGAACAGGGGAAAGAGTTGGCTGAGTACGCGGCCAAGACGGCCCCGCGGCCGGCGCCGGCGGCCGACGTCAAGGGCGGGCCGCCCGCCGCGAAACCGGCCCCGAGTCATCTGGATCTTCCCGGCATCGAGCGGAAGCCAACCTCGGCCGCCGGCGGGGCGGCGGCCTCGCCCGTCCAGCCAGCCGCGCAGGGGCCGACCGGCAAGGGCCGCATCATTAGCCTGAGCGGCTATCATTACCATAACTTCGATCCCAAGCTCGATGTCAACTTAGAGGCGGCCAGGCGGAAAGAAGAGGTGGAGCGGATGGTCCATGACACGTCGCTCTCCGCGGGCGATTTCGTGGTCGAGACCTTGATCAAGAATCTGCGCGATGGCAAGGTGCTCCTGCCGGGCCCCAATGGCAAGCCGCAAGAGGTCTCGTTGCGCGAACTGGGCATTTCTTATCCCGTGTTGATCAGCGCGAGCCAGCCGGAAGTTGTTCAGCTTACCAATCCCAACGTTAGCATCGACGACACGGGCCCCGGCCAGCCCACTCCAATCCTGTCCGGACAAGGGTTCCAATTCGGATTTGGACGCCACTCGGCCGGTCAATCGGGGCCGGCTGCCAGGCAGCCGGGCATCAACCCGGCGCCTCCCAAGAATACCGTTCGCGTGGTTCGCTGCCATTTCCTGGTGCATTTCTGTTGGCAGGCCACCACCCCATCCGGCCGACAGGCTACGAAGGGCCAGGAAGGAACGATCCTCCCCACGCTCGGGCGATAAGCCGCGAGACCTCGCTGATTTGCCTGGCGGCTGCGGCTGCCAAGCACGAACGGGAGCCTGATATGGATAAACTCAAGTTGGCCCTGGCAGTGACCAGAAAGTATCACTTCTGGGTCCTTTGCGGGGGGATCATCCTCAGCGCCCCGATCTGCTGGTGGCTGGCCGCCAGCAGCCTGGCCGATCAGTGTATTGAAAAGAAGGGTATGCTCGACGGGCTATCCAAGAAACTTGCCGGCCAGCCCGCCGACGCG
>JAJYGU010000301.1 GCA_021784975.1 Planctomycetota bacterium | reverse complement strand
TGCCGACTCTCGGACCTGGCGCGGCGGCCGGTCCGATCACTCGTTCCTACGCTGGAAAAGGAAGAGGATGGTGTGGTGGCCCTGGGGGGCCGAGAACAGCGACAACTGAAACGCAAGAAAGCGGCCACTGCCCGCCGGCGAAAAGTGGAAGACGAAGAGGAAGGCGGCGGCCAGGCGACCGCCCGGAAACGAACCCACATCCGCCGCACGGGCACCAACACCGCCGCTCCACGGCGCGAGCTGGTGGCCGTCGAGTTGCCCTGCACCGTCCGCAGCTTCTCGGAAGCCATCGGAGTGCCGGCGCGGACTATTTTGGCCAAATTGCTCGAACTGGGCTCGATGAGCAATATTGCCGCCAGCCTCGATCCCGAGATGGCAGAACTGCTGGCCGCCGAGTTGGGCGTGGCGGTCAACTTCCACCGCCCGATGGACCTCGAACAATCGGTCCTCCAAGCCCTGGACAGCCAGGAAGACGATCCGACGCTGTTGAGGCCGCGGCCGCCCATTGTGACCTTCCTCGGGCACGTGGACCACGGCAAGACTTCGCTCTTGGACCGCATCCTGGGGATCGACGTGGCGGCCCACGAAAAAGGCGGCATCACCCAGCACATTCGCGCCTACCGGGTGGAGAAAGACGGCCGGGCGGTGGCCTTCGTCGATACGCCCGGCCACGAGGCCTTCACCGAAATGCGGGCCCGCGGGGCCAATGTGACCGACATCGCCGTGCTGGTGGTGGCCGCCGACGACGGCGTCATGCCGCAAACCGAGGAGGCGATCAGCCATGCGCGGGCGGCCGAGGTGCCGATCGTAGTAGCCCTGAATAAAATCGACCTGCCCGGCGCTAATCCCCAGCGAGTCTACGAGCAGCTAGCGGCCAATGAGCTGCTGCCCAGCGAATGGGGCGGCGAAACCGAAGTGGTTAAGACCAGTGCGATCACCGGCCAGGGCATTGACGCCTTGATCGAAACCCTGCTGACCGTGGCCGAGTTGCACGAATACAAGTCGAACCCCGACCGCCTCGCCAACGGTTCCTGCCTGGAGGCCGAGCTGCACGAAGGCCGCGGGGTGGTGGCCAAGCTGCTGGTCCGCAACGGCACGCTCCGCACCGGCGACGTGATCGTTTGCGGCAGCGCCTACGGCCGGGTAAAGGCCATGTACGACACGCTGCACGCGGAGAAACGCTATCAAGAAGCCGGACCCTCGACGCCGGTCAACGTGACCGGGCTGCATATTGCCCCGGCGGCCGGCGATCGCTTCCACGTGCTGGAGGACATCTCGCAGGCCCGCGCCCTAGCCGAAAAGCGAGCCGCCGAGACCCGCCAACGGGAGCTCAGCGGCGGACGCCCCCACGTCACCCTGGAAACGCTCTATCAACGGCTCGGCGAAGAGCAGACGGTGCAGACGCTCAATATCATCTTGCGGGCCGATGTCCGCGGATCGATCGAAGCCATCCGCAAAGAGCTGGAGAAGTTGCAGCATCCGGAAGTGCAGATCAAGGTCCTCCAGGCCACGGTGGGCGGCATTACCGAGGCCGACGTCCATTTGGCCGACGCCTCGGACGCGGTGATCATCGGTTTTTCGGTAGTGCCCGACGAAGGGGCCCGCATCTTGGCCGAGAAGCTGGGGGTGCAAGTCCGCCGCTACGATATCATTTACCAGGTGACCGATGACTTAAAGGCCGCCTTGGAAGGCATGCTCAAACCCGAGCGACAGGAGAAGGAACTTGGCCGGGCCCTGGTCCAGCGGGTGTTCCACATCAGCCGCATCGGCAACGCCGCCGGCTGCCGAGTGCTGGCCGGCACCATCCAGCGCGACGGCCGGGCCCGGCTGATCCGCGAAAGCCGGGTTATCGGCGACTACGCCCTCGAATCGCTGAAACGCGAGAAGGACGATGCCCGCGAAGTTCGCGAGGGATTCGAGTGCGGCATCAAGCTGGCCGGCTTCGACGACATCAAGGAAGGCGACGTGCTGGAAGTCTACAAGATCGAGGAAATCGCGCGAACTTTCTAATCGTCGCCGGAGGGGAGCTTATGTCGTCGCGCCGTCTGGAAAAGGCCGCGGAAGCCATCCGCGGCGTGGTCAGCATGGCGATTTTGGCGGAACTCAAGGATCCGCGGGTTCGCGACGTGACCGTGACCCATGTCGAGGTTTCGCCCGACCTGCGGTACGCCAAGGTGCATGTGTCGATCATGGGCGATGAAGCCCGGCAGCGGTTGAGCCTGCGGGGATTACAACACGCCGCCGGTTTTCTGCAGTCGAAGATTGCCGAGCGCATCGAAATCCGCTACACCCCGCGGCTGACCTTTCTGTTGGACCAAGGAGTGAAACGCTCGATCGCCGTTGCCAAGATATTGCAGGAGGTGCTCCCCGGAGCGACGTCCGCCGAGCCAGGCGCTCGCCCGCCGACGGCGTCGCCCGCCGACGGTTCCGGCCCGAGCCCCAACTGCGCCTCGGATTCAGCCCCCCGCGAGTAATTCTATGGCCACCGTCAGCCGTACCGCTCAGTTTACCAAGCTCTTCAAGATATTGAAGAAGAGTTACCGGCCGGCGCCCGCCAACGCCGGCCGCTCGGTGATGGAACACCTGTTGTTCGCCTGCTGTCTGGAGGATTCGCATTACGAGGCAGCCGGCGAGGCGTTCGCGGCGATGGTACACACCTTCTTCGACTGGAACGAGGTCCGTGTCACTTCGATTTCGGAGCTGTCGGAGGTGTTGGCCGGCTTGCCGGATCCGCGGGCCGCCGCCAACCGCATCAAGCGGGTGTTGCACGCCGTCTTCGAGGCCACCTTCACGTTCGACTTGGAAGAAAGACGCAAGAAGAACCTGGGACCTACGGTGGCTTGGCTGGAGAAGCTTGACGGCACCACGCGGTTCACGGTGGCCTATGTGGTCCAAGCCGCCCTGGGAGGACACTCCATTCCGATTGACAGCGGCACCATGGCGGCCTTGCGGGTGCTCGATCTGGTGAGCGAACAGGATAGGGCCGCCGGCGTCGTGCCCGGCCTGGAACGGGCCATTCCCAAATCCAAAGGGATGGAGTTCGGCTCATTGCTGCACGAGCTGGGAGCTGATTATTCTGCCAATCCTTACTCTTCCTCGCTTCGCAGCCTTCTGCTGCAAATCGATCCCGAGGCGGGCGGCCGGCTGCCCAAACGCCGCTTGGAACCGCCCGCAGGACAGAAGCACCCCCCGGCAACAGTCGCGGCGGCGCCCGAACAATCCCCCGAGCCCGCCGCCGCGGGCGAGGTTCCCGACCGAGCGGCGACCAAGGCTGAGGGCGAAAAGAAGTCCGTGAGGAAGAAGGAACCGGTTCGCGATGAACCGCCCGCCGCCAAGCGGCCGAAGAAGAAGGCGGCCCCTGCTGCACGCGCTGACTCGAAGACCGACAAGCCGCGCCCTCTCGACTCCGCCCCAAGGAAATCCACCTCAGAGGGTCTGTCGAAGCGCAAGCCGAGGTAAGCGGCAGGGATCCCATGAATCGCGTCGGATCAGCAAGTCATTTTTTTCCTAGGGGGGAATGCGGGCTATGTCAGGTCATTCACATTGGGCGGGTATCAAGCACAAGAAGGCGCTGGTGGATGCCAAGCGCGGCAAACTGTGGAGCAAGCTAGCCAAGGCGATCATCGTGGCCGCCAAGGCCGGCGGCGGCGATCCGGACGCCAATCTCCGCCTCCGTTACGCCATCGACGACGCCAAGGCCGTTAGTATGCCCAAGGAGAATATTCAGCGGGCCATCAAACGCGGCACCGGTGAGCTCGACGGTGGAAACCTGGAAGAACTGGTCTACGAAGGCTACGGTTCGGGCGGGGTGGCCATCCTCTGCGAGGTGCTCACCGACAATCGCAATCGCACCGCCGGGGAAATCCGCAAGATCTTCGAGCTTTCCGACGGCAAACTGGGCGGGGCCGGCTGCGTCGCCTGGATGTTCGACAGCAAGGGGCTGTTTCTCATCCCCGGCAGCGCCGTCGAGGAAGACAAGCTGATGGAGGTCGCTTTGGAGGCCGGGGCCGACGACGTGCAGCCGACTGGCGACAAGTTCGAGGTGGTCTGCAATCCGACCCTCTATCGCGACGTGGCCAAGGCCCTGGCCGGCGCCGGCGTCACCCCCGAGGCCAGCCAGATCACCCGGGTGGCCAAGAGTACGGTGGACATCAATGAGGCCGAAACCGCCCAAAAGGTGCTGCGGCTGGTGGAGCGGCTCGACGACCACGACGACGTGCAAGCCGTGTCGTCAAATTACAACATCCCCGATGAGATCCTGAACGCGATCGGCCAAGCGTGATCGCCATGACCACATCGTTTCGCGCGCTGATCCTCGCCTACGGCGTGGTCGCCTCCGGCCCCAAATGGCTGGCCGGACCGCCCGCGAACCTCGATCGGCGGCTCAGAACCGCGGCGCGACTCGAGGCCGAGGATATCTGGATGCCGGTCAAATCGGTGCGTGCCGGAATGTTGCTCAGAGCACCCAGGTGAACCGGAGGCAACATGTCGAAGCTTGCCGAGGACGCTCGTAAGTACTGGAATGTGCAAACCTTCTGCCTGTTGACGCTGACGCTCATCGCCTTGGGAGTCGCCCTCTCGCTCTTGCGGACCGTCTTGGTGCCCTTCGTGTTGGCGGTGTTCTTGACGCACTGCTTGATCCCGGTCATTGATGCGCAGCGGCGTTATCTGCGCTTGCCCAAGGGAGTGGCGATTGCGGCCACCGCGCTGCTGAGCGCGGTGCTGATCGCGCTTTGCGGTTCCCTGGTAGCCGGCTCGGTGAGCAGCGCCTCGCACCGGCTGGCGGATTATGAAACCCAATTTCAGCACTTTACGGAGAGCATGGCCCGTTCCGTTCCCCTGGCGCGATTTGGCGTCGAAGTCGACGCCGAGCAGATTGCCCGGTTCTTTACCATTCAAGAGGGCACCGGCTGGCAATTCATCTCGGCCGCCCTCGGCGAGGCGGCCAATGTGCTTTCCGGCGGGGTCATCGTGATGATCTTTATGCTCTTTTTGCTCCTCAGCAGCCGCGGCGGCGCGGATGGGCAACGTCCTTCGGGAATGTTGGGGGAAATCGAAACCAGCGTACAAAGATACATTGTGACCACCGTCTTGCTTTCGCTGGCCACCGCCCTGCTCGTCGGACTCAGCTTGGCAGTGCTGGGGGTCGAGTTGGCCTGGATATTCGCTTTTCTCACCTTTCTGTTGAACTTTGTGCCCAGCATTGGAGCGATCATTGCTTCACTCTTACCGCTGCCGGTAATTCTGCTGAGCCCTGAGTTGTCGATGACGGCCAAGGTGTCAGCGATTGTCATCCCCGCGCTGATTCAATTCCTGGTGGGCAGCTTTATTCAGCCAAAAGTCCAGGGTAGCGCGCTGGCGCTGCATCCCGTGGTGGTACTCTTGGCGCTGATGTTTTTCGGCATGATTTGGGGGATCAGCGGCGCCTTCCTGGCGGCCCCGATTACCGCGGTGGTGCGAATTATTTGCGCGAGAATCCCGGTCACGCGTCCCTTAGCCGACGTGCTGGCCGGCAATTTGCGGGTCCTGGCCGCCGAGGATCGAGGAACGGCGGCGGCGGAACGCACCCGCCTGGCGTGATCGTTTCCGCCAAGCAATACGTAGTCCAAGAAATCGCGGTCGAAGGGCCCCGACGGTCATCACTGTTCCTTGTGCTCGATCAAGGGCCAATAGGTCTTGAAGTCGAAATCGGGGCTGTTCTCGCCGTCGTGGCAGGTGATGCACAGTTGTTTTTCGGCCTCGGCCTTGGTGACCCGCATCGCCTTGCGGAGCCTTTGACGCTCGACCGCGGTGCCGGCAAGCTCCACCGCCACGTGCTTCTCACCCGGCCCGTGACAGTCCTCGCACCCGGTATTGACTAGGGCTGGCGTTTTCTTCTCGCTCTGGTAGCCGCTTTCATAAGGGAAGAACTTGCCGGGGTTCCAACCGGTCACGTGGCAACTGACGCACTCAGGATCGAAGTTCCGCGGCGGTTGCAGCTTGACCAACGTTTCATAGGCGTGCCCGTGCCCGCTATGCTTCCATATCTCGTAGGAGACATCATGGCACGATTCGCATTGCTTCGAGCCGACGAATTGGCCGTTGGTGGCCTTCAGCGGATGGGGCACGCCGCGCAGCCCCAGGCCGGCAAATCCCAACGCCTTCAGTTGTTCCTGGTAGCCGCTCATGAGCAATTTCATCTTCGAGGCCGCCGGAAACCGCGAATCCAGCGGCACCCGTTGGTAGAGCCAATGCCGGACCGGGGCGTCGAACAGGCCGAGCACGACCGCATACATCCCCTCATGGCCGACTTGAATCAGGAGGCTATGATTGGTCCCAGGAATTGTGTACGGCCCGTCGGGCGGCACAGAGTAGCCTTCGGCAGTGACCACCACATTGAACTCGGGGAACGCTTTGACCAAGGCCAGCGTCTCGTCTCGGGTGGCGTGGGCCAGCAGGACCAGGCAATTAGCTCTGCGTCTCAGTTCTGGAACCACCCTCCTTAGCGCCTCCTCGGGATCCGACATCTTCACTTCGCTGTTGTGGACCGCCTGCTGGTACTGCTTGCCTAGGATGGCGGTGACGCCGATTCTCATGCCGCCGGCTTCGATGATCCGCACGGGGTCGATTATGCCCGAATTAGAATCGAACAGGGCTACATTAGCCGAGATGAACAGGCTGGGTTGGGGCTTACCGGTTCGCGGGTCCGGCACGCTCCCGCCCGCCGCCGCTAGTTCGCCGGCGGGGAGTTGCAAATCGCTGGTCCCCAGGGCGATGGCCTGATAGCCCATCTCCCGCTTGCCCTCGATCATGGTCAGGAACTTCAGCAGGGCCTCTTGTCCGTAGCCGCGGGCGATGCCTCCCACGTCGAGCGCGACCACCGGCCAGCCTTCCTTACGGAGTTTCTCGATAAAGGTGTAACGGCGGGTCATGCCCCCTTTCATGCGGTCGAGGCCGGCACAGCCGCAGGGCTCGATGTAGCCTTCCTCCATGCCGGTCAACACGAAGGCGAACCTGGGTTTTGGCCATTCGACCCCATCACGACCGACAAAGATCGGACCATCCGCTTTGATGGGGTCGAAAGGGGCTGCGCTGCGCGGCACGTGTCGCGGCCGTTGCGTGGCCGGCTTCTGGTCGGCGGCAGTGGTCGTGGGTGAAGAACCGCTTATCGGCGACGTGGCGGCCGGGGAGGGCTTGACCGCCGGGGCCGGGACAGATGGCGGGGCTTGAGTTGCGGGGGCGTTGCTGAATGGCCGGGCATTGGGCGCCGCTCCCGCCGAGGCGGGATCGCGCAACGGATTGCCGGCGTTCGGGCCCGCCTCGGCCAGCCGCCCATTCGGACGGTTCGTCGCCGGATTGGGCGGCGCCGGGGTGGGCTGTGTCCGGTCGTCGGCAGGCTCGGTCTTC
The DNA here is from genome assembly GCA_021784975.1 of Planctomycetota bacterium. GTDB lineage: Bacteria > Planctomycetota > Planctomycetia > Pirellulales > Thermoguttaceae > JAJYGU01. The sequence goes on along the minus strand of JAJYGU010000301.1, from coordinate 8,792 downwards.
GGGATCCGTGCATTGCCGATCCGCGGGTGCGGTGCTTCTCGCCGGGGCAACACCGGCAGGTCGGTCAATTGGCGAGGCGCGGCTTGCGGGCTGGAAGCTTGCAGTTCGGCCGATGGAGCCCCCGCGAGCGGCGGCTGATTTTGCGCCGTCTTTTCGCTGGTGGCGCCAACCCGCGAACAGCCGTTGGAGGTGAATACCATCCACAGGCCGACGGCCACCGCCACTGATCGCGCCGGGCGCACGGCTCTTCCAGCCATGAACTCCCCTCCTTGTCTGTCGTTCAACGGCGCGCGGTTGGCCGGCGGCTAGGGACAGTCCCTGCCCTCGGCTCAGTTCTCAACGGCCATCCGCACCGAGAGCCGCACCTTGGGAATCTGCGGGTGCGTGGTCTCCAACACAATTTCGCCAAGCGGCTTTTTGTTCCATCCCAAGAAGTTCACCGAAGGGCTGCCCGGCGGGATTTCGATCAGCAACGGCGTTTGCACAATTGCCCCCTGGTCGACCTCCGCCGGCTGGCCCAAGCTCACTTTCAGCAGACTGGGGGTTGCCGCCACCGGTTTGAACTTCACTTGCCGGCGATGCTCGCCGTGGACCATCAACACCAACCGCAGCCGACGCCCGGTCTTGCTGGAGACGGTGCCCGCCGACAGGGTGTCCGTGATCGGGTCCCAACCGGGGCCAGCGATTACGATGTCGCTTTCCACCAACCCCAGCACTGGCAGGGTGAACTCCACAGGGGCCTTCAGATTGGTCTTCAGCACCACTCCTTGCCGGAGCAGTCCCGGCGGCAGGCCGGGTTTTAGAGCCACCGTCACTCGCACTCCGCTCTTGGCGGCCGGGTCTTTTTTGAGCTCGGCGGCCGAGAGCGGCGCGACCGAGACCTGGAAGTGCTCGGCGATCGCCGAGTCTGAAAAGCGATTGCCGAGAATCTTCAGCGGCTGATCCTCGTAGCAGAAGAGCTGCGCGGCGGCCGTCGCCGGCTGGCTGATCGTCAGTCTGGGAAAGAGCAGGACCATCGGCGAAGCCTGCAATGCCGCCTTGACGTGGCCAAAGATCATCAAGGTCACCTCTCCGCGGGCCGGGTCGTTGGTCAGCAGTTTGACCGTCTGCTGATAGGAGTTGGAGACCTCGGCGGAGTTCCAAGCCAGATTTACTTTGACCGATCCGTGTGGGGGAACATCCACGTTATCGGGTTTCACCGTGACCGAGGACCCGGAAGCGTCGCCGAGCACCAGATGCAGTGGCGAGCCGCCGCCGTTGGTAAAGACAAAATCGTGGCTCCCCTTGGCCAGGCCGTAGACGGTGCCGAAGTCAAAGCTGGTAGCCTTGACCACCACTTTCGGCGGTGGGACCCGCGGAGATGTGGAAGCCTTAGCCGGCTGATCCGGCTCATCGACCGCCGCGGGAGGCGTCCAGGAACGATCGCCGTACCGCAACAAGGCCACGCCGGTGCCCGCCGCCACCCCTAGAGCCAAGACCAACACAACGAAGAGGGTCGTTTTCATAGTCTTCCCGAGCCAATGCTGTCAGTTTACTGCAAAACCCTAAGGCTTGCCACACCGGTTTGAGCGGCCGAATCGGCTAGGCCGGGCGCATCACAAACCATCCCCCGCTACCCCGCTCTTCCATCCCCGGACCAGCTCGCGGCACTCGCTGAAGAAGCGGTGGTAATCCGGGCGGCGATAGTCGGGAAAAGTGTACTCATGGGGCAGCCAACAACGATGCTTGTATTGTAGCGTAATTTCGGCGTAGATGCCGCCGGACAGGTAGATTCGATGCGCGTAGTCCTTCGTGGAAGCCAGCACCAGCTTGGCGGGCGTGAGGTAGCCGGGATCCAGGTTCAGCGGCCGCGGTTCGGGATGCTTCGCCGTGGCGGCATAGGCCTCCTCCCAGCGGTTCGTCTCCAGCTTGATTTCCACCAGATTCGCGGGGTCGATGGGCCGCTGAAAGGTGAAGAAGACCTTGTCGAGGTCGGCGCCCATGGTCGGGGCGTAATAATCGGTTTCGGCGAAGGCAAAGCGTGAGCTTTCCCGCGCGATCGGCCCCCAGGCCGCCACCGCCCGCTGCCGCGCCCAGTCGAGGGCCGCGTCATACCGGCTGAAGGCCGCCAGGATGAGCATTGCCGGGGGGTGGGGAGACGGCTGACCCATGAGCTCGAAAGGACCTGGGCAGAAGAAGCGACCGCTATTATCCTCCTTTCCGGGTGGTTTGGCAAGCAGCATTCGGTTCAACGCTGATCGCCACATCCACTCTCAGCCCGGCTGGGGCGGCGAAGTCGGCTCCCATTTCGATGAACACTTGGACAACATCGAGGTCCTTACGCTCGGTGGAGGATCGCGTGAAGACTGTTCGCTTGCCCATCAAGCCCTTCACCAGGCTAACGCGCCCGCGATAGGCTGGGGCCTTAGCGCAAAGAGAGAGCGGCCTTGAGACAGGCATCCACCTTCTTCATCGTCGCCGGAGAAAGCTCCCCGATGATGCGCAGGACATCCTGTTGACGGATCGTGATCAGATTGGAGCAATTCACGACCGAATCCTTGTGCAATCCCGACCTGGGATAGTCCGGATGGTTGTGGTCGAGCAGAAACTGGGTCGGCTCGCTGGCACGACTGACGTTTCCCGTTATCAACGCCACGATCGTGTTCTTCATCCGCGCATTATCGCGGTCGTTCTGCACGCCAAGCGCTGGGCGGAGCTTCTCGCGAGGACTATAGACGGAGAAGTCCACAATCAGAACGTCGCCGCGCTTCATGGCTTATATTTCTGATAGCTTTCCAGCGCGGGATCGTTCGCGTCGTCTTCGGCCATGACGGCGCTGACCACCGAGTAGAATTGACTTGGGTCGGCCTGGCTGTCGTCGTAGACCAGATGCTTCATCTTCTCGTAGGCGTCCATGCGGAGCAGCACGCATTGCTCGCCCACCTCCGGCGGGACAATGGCCACCGGTTCACCTTCCCGTAGGGCTTGGACTTGTTCGTTGGTAAGATGCATACGCAACTCCTCACATAATCCTAACCCAAAATTTCCCCGTTATCAAGGGAACGTTCGGGATCGTAGTCAGTCGCCAAATCTCTGTCAGAAACTCAACCGAAAGTCTGTGTTGATCCGTGTCAATCTGTGGCTCCGTCTTTTCGTCCCTCATCGCTCATCCCTGATCCTACATCCCTCTGCGTCCTCCGCGGTGCCATGAATAATCCGGGTTAGTCCCCAATCGGCGGCGTCACTTCCGAGGACGCCCAGGACGGGACCGCGATGAAAGACCTAAAGGCTTGATTTTCCGGCAGAGCTGCTGCCGTGAGATTCCAAGCAATCGGGCGGCAAGCGTTTGATTGTACTTGGCGTGTTGAAGCGTGCGCAGGATGTGCTGCCGTTCAGTATCGGCCAACGTCTGCCACACGAGTTCCTCGGCTGGCGCGTCCGCAGTCTTGCCGAAACGCCACGGGCAGGTCCCGTCGTGTCGCGACGAACAATCGAGCAGATCGTCAACTTGAGAGCATTTCTTAAGATGCCCCCCACTCGCAATCGCCCTGCCTGGGCAAAGACATTGCACCATGCCCGGCTCGATTTCCTCGTCCGGGACCAGGGCGATTCGCTCCAGGAAGTTCTCCAATTCTCGGACGTTTCCCGGCCAATCGTGTCGCCGCATACAGTCAAGCCACTCCGGCGGGAGACGTTTCGGGGGCACTCCAGTCCGCAAGCCGATTTTCGCCAGAATATGGTCTGCAAGAACCTCGGTGTCTTCCGGCCGATCCTTCAGAGGGATCGTCTTCAAGGCAATAACATTAAGGCGGTAGTAGAGGTCTTCGCGAAAACGACCTGCCTCTACGAGGGCTTTCAAGTCGCGATTCGTGGCGGCGAGAATGCGAACGTCCACCGGTATTGCCGTGTGGCCGCCAACGGGCGTTACGGTTCTATGCTGAAGAACGCGCAGCAACTTCGCCTGAAACTCGAGTTCCAACTCGCCGATCTCATCGAACAAGATGGTCCCACCGTCGGCCGCGCGAAAACTGCCGGTGGAATCGTGCGTAGCCCCGGTGAACGCCCCCTTGACGTGGCCAAAAACCTGGCTGGTAAATAGGGTGCCGTTGATCGCCGCACAGTCGATCACAATATACGGTTCCGGCGCGCGGGGGCTGTGCATGTGGATAGCTCGGGCAACCAGTTCCTTGCCGGTGCCGGACGGCCCACTGATAAGGACGTTCGAGGGAGAAGGAGCGATTCGGGCAATTTCGGACCGCAGGGCCTTGGCCCAGTTGGAAACGCCGACGATGGCCTCAGTACCGAAGGTGGCCGTCGTTGGGTGGGGGGGCGTTACGGCGGCGGGTAGAGTGCTTCTTGGTGGCCATCGCGTGAGCGCGCACATGCCCGCAAATAGTGGCGGACGAGACACTTCCCGCCCCGTTCGAGTGCCTCGCATTCGCCGTCGCTCACGTACCAATCATTCTGAGTAGCCGATGGAAGCATGTCAATATACCCCAGCCGATCAGTGTCTACGAGTGTCCTGCCTAGCATGCCCCTACCGTCCGTGATACCGCTTCCTTCCGTCCCGTTCCTCGCGCACCAGGGCGGCCAACATCTCGGCGGCGCCCTCCAGGGCGATCATTTCGGCCTTCTTCTCCCAACGCCACTTGATTTCCAGCTTGCCTTCCTTCAGGCCCCGCTCGCCGATCACTACCCGCAAGGGAATTCCGATCAGGTCGGCGTCTTTGAACTTCACCCCTGCCCGGCAATCGCGGTCGTCCACCAGCACGTCGATGCCTGCCGCCCGGAGCTGGTCGTGGAGTTGTTGGGCGACATTCATGGAGGGCTCGTCGGGCACTTTGACCGGCACCAGCAGCACCTCGTAGGGCGCGATCGCCACCGGCCAGATGATGCCGTCCTTGTCGTGGCTGGTTTCAATCAGGCCGGCGATGATCCGATTGACGCCGATGCCGTAACAGCCCATGATGAGCGGGCCGCGTTGTTCCTTGGCATCCAGGAAATGAGCGCCGAGGGCCTCGGAATACTTGGTCCCCAACTTGAAGACGTGGCCCACCTCGATGGCGTGCCGCAGCGCCAGCTTGGCACTGCACCGCGGGCAGGGATCGCCGTCGACGGCGCTGCGCAAGTCAGCGAAAAGGTCCACGCGGAAGTCGCGGTCAAGGTTGACGCCCGTCAGGTGCGTTTCTGCGGCATTGGCCCCGGTGACGGAGTTGGCCATGTGTTGAATCTCGCGGTCGGCAAGGATCGGGATCTTCTGCTTCAACCCGACCGGACCGGCAAAGCCGACCGGGGCCCCGGTGACTTGCTCGATAACCTGCGGTGAGGCAAGTTCGAGCTGCGCAGCCTTTTGAGCCCGGCGGATTTTCCCCTCGTTGGCATCGTGATCGCCGCGGACCAGCACGGCAATCGGCCGGCCGTCGGCCACGTAGATCAGTGTCTTGATCAATTCCTGCGGCTGGCACTTGAGAAACTTGCTGACCTGCTCGATCGTGCTCGCGCCGGGAGTGGGCACGCGTTCCAGCGGCGCGGGCGGCACTTCGGGCCGGGTGCAATCGCGGGCCCCGATTTCGGCCTTCTCCTGATTGGCCGCATAGTTGCAGGCGGGACAGTGCAGCACGACGTCCTCGCCGTTGTCGGCCGGGATCATGAACTCGTGGCTGGCGTCGCCGCCAATCGGCCCGCTCTCGGCCTCCACCGGCAGATAGGCCAGCCCGCAACGCTCGAAGATGCGGCAATAGGCGGCGTACATCTGCTCATACGACTGGTTGAGCGACTCCAGCGACTCGTTGAAGCTGTAGGCGTCCTTCATCAGGAACTCGCTGGTCCGCAGCACGCCGAACCGCGGCCGCTCCTCGTTGCGGAACTTGCTGGTGATCTGGTACAAGGTGATGGGCAGTTGCCGATAGCTGGAAATCTGCCGCGACACCAGATCGGTCACGATTTCCTCGTGCGTCGGGCCGAGGACCACCGGCACCTTGCGGTTCTGCCGCCGCAGGGAGAACTGCACCAATACCTCGCCAAAGGCCGCCACCCGGCCGGTCTGCTCCCACAGCCCCAGCGGCGACATCGAGGGCATGGCCAACTCGATGGCCCCGGCGGCGTCCATCTCCTCGCGCACGATCCGCTCCGCCTTCTTGAGCGCCCGGAGCCCCAGCGGCAGATAGATATAGGCCCCGGCCATCACCTGGCTAATCAGCCCGGCGCGAAGCATCAGCACGTGGCTGGGGATCTCCGCCCCTTCGGGCGTTTCCTTCATGGTGGGAATCAGCGTGCGAGTCCAGAACATAGTGGCAGCTACCGAAGGGAATACATCGACAATCGGAACGTTAGGGCAGTATTCTAGGTCAATTTGCGAGCATGGGGAAGGGGACAAGCAATCTGGAGCTCACGGACCTTGGCCTCTCGTCTTACTCCAGAAAGGTCCTCCCTAGCAATACTCGCTGGATACCACCCAGGGCCGAAGTAGCCCTTGGCAAGGTTTTCGGTTTTGGCTATTGCATACACGCCGAACGGCCGCGAAAATGGGGCTGCGCGCTTACGCCAACTGCCAGAAAAGGTACTATCCCCGATGCACTGCGCTTTCTGGACCTCTGAAGGCGGAGGAGACGACCGATGACAGCGCCTGCTATTGTCGCCGATCTGGTCGACCTTTTCCAGACGCATCTCGACACCTATCGCTCGCAGCAATACAACGAAGCTCAGCTACGCCAGGAGTTTGTCAACCCGCTGTTCCGAGCGCTGGGTTGGGACGTCTACAACGAGAAGCGATATGCGGATGCGTACAAGGAGGTGATCCACGAGGCGGCCATTAAGGTGGACGGTCGCACGAAGGCGCCCGACTATTGCTTTCGCGCGGGGGGTGGCAAAGCAAGTTTCTTTGTGGAAACGAAGAAGCCGTCGGTAGACATCAGCCGAGACCCCGCTCCCGCCTACCAACTGCGGCGCTACGCCTGGTCGGCCAAGTTGCCCGTAAGCATACTGACTGGCTTTGAGGCGCTGGCAGTCTACGACTGCCGCATCCGCCCGTCAAAAACCGACAAGCCCACGACCGCCCGGGTCCTGCTGCTCACCTACGATGAGTACGTCGACCGTTGGGAGGAGCTAGTGGGGCTGTTCTCTCCGGAGGCGATCCGGCGCGGCGCGCTCGAGCGCTTCGTGGCGAGCAAGAAGGTCAAGAAGGGGACCGCCGAGGTTGACGCCGCATTTCTCAGCGAGATTGAGACATGGCGCGATGTACTGGCCCGCAACATCGCTTTGCGCAATCCCGAGCTCGCGCCGCGCGACCTGAACTTCGCTGTGCAGCGGACGGTGGACCGCACCGTCTTCTTGCGAATCTGCGAGGATCGAGGGATCGAGCCATACGGCACTCTTCAAAGCCTGCTGAACGGTGCTAGGGTCTACCGGCGTCTTGCTGAGTTGTTCCAGCGCGCCGACGAGCGATACAACTCGGGGCTCTTTCACTTCAGTCCGGAAAGAGACCGGGCCGAGCCGCCCGATGATCTTACGCTTGGCCTAAGTATCGACGACAAGCCGCTCAAAGACATCCTCCAGAGCCTCTATTACCCGGACAGTCCTTACGAGTTCTCAGTCCTCCCGGCCGAGATCCTGGGCCAGGTGTACGAGCAGTTTCTGGGTGAAGTCATCCGATTGACGAAAGGCCACCAGGCCAGAGTCGAAGAGAAACCAGAGGTGCGTAAGGCAGGCGGGGTCTACTATACGCCAGCCTACATCGTTGAGCACACGCTAGGCAGACTCCTGCAAGGCAAGGCGCCGGCTCAAGCTGCCAAGCTGCGGATCCTCGACCCGGCGTGCGGGAGCGGGTCGTTCTTGATCGGCGCCTATCAGCACCTCCTCGATTGGCACCGGGACCGCTATGTGGACGAAGATGCCGAAAAGCATGCCCGCGGACGGAACCCAAAGCTCTATCGCGGTCCTTCAGGCGAGTGGCGACTGACGACCGCGGAGCGCAAGCGGATCTTGTTGAACAACATTTACGGCGTCGACATTGACCCTCAGGCGGTGGAGGTAACAAAGCTCTCGTTGCTCTTGAAAGTTCTGGAGGGCGAATCCAAGGAGTCGGTGAACAACCAACTCCGCCTGTTTCACGAGAGGGCTTTGCCCGATTTGGGGCGGAACATCAAGTGCGGGAATTCGCTGATCGGGCCCGACTTCTACGAAGGCCGGCAAAAGAGCCTCTTTGACGGAGAAGAGCTTTACAAGATCAACGCGTTCGATTGGCATGATTCCAAGCATGGCTTCGGGGACATCATGGGGGTTGGCGGATTTCAGGTTGTCATCGGAAACCCACCGTATGTCCTGCTGCAGGATGAGTTCCGCGATGACAGGCAACTCGATTACTTTCGGGAGAAATACGCGGTCGCGTCGTATAAGATCGACACTTACCACCTTTTCATCGAGCAGGCCCTAAGGCTAGCTTCGCAATCCGCACGCTGCGCAATGATCACGCCCGCAAACTTCCTTACTAACAACCATTTGGTGGAGCTTCGCCGCCTGTTGCTGAACGAATCTTCGATTGACCACATCCTTGTCATCGATGGGGGCGTGTTCCCACGTATAAGCGTCGATAACGCAATCTTCGTCGTGCAACGCGGATCGCCATCGGGGACATTCCGTGTCATCCACGCTCGGCCAATTGAGCCGGGTTTGCAGCAGACAAGCGAGGCGAGCATCTCCACGTCCAAGGTGGCGAACGACCAATACCTCCTGTTTACGGGTACGATCGCGGGAACGGCACAGCGCATGTGGGAGCGAGTGACCACACGGAGTGTGGCGCTCGGCACCGTGGCCCA
>JAJYGU010000093.1:6573-16394 GCA_021784975.1 Planctomycetota bacterium | reverse complement strand
CCGGCCCCTCTGTCGCTCTCCTGCCCACCCTACACAAATCGCGCTCGGCCTTGGACAGGTCGCTCACTCGCGGCTCACTTCTCAAACGTAAACTTGCCTTCCGCAACCAGCCGCCGGAACTCTTTTCGCGTACCTTGAGAAGTTGGTGCGGCAACCAGGAATACGTTCATGCCGCGGACTTTGCCTTGTTTGAACAGCGTCTGCCCCTGCTTCAAGCGACTATCGATTTCAGCCCGCGGCAAGAGCAGCAGATCGGAGAACTCTGCGGGCACGCCAGGAAGGTCGTGCAGGGAAAGCAGCGCAAGGATGGTGTCGCCGGGTTTGGTGTCGTTTTTCAGCGATTTCCTGTCCAGCAACTTGCGGATTTCCGCGGCCTCTTTCCGACTGAGCCGTTTCTGATCGATCAACTGCATAATTAGCGGGGCGATCGAGCCGGCTCCCAGGCGTTCGAGTCTTTAGCCTCAAATCCGGATAGGATGGTCCCCAAGATCCGGGCGGGATCGCGAAAACGCGAAGGAGCGAAAACACGAACCGGGCAAGGGCCGCAGGTGGCCGGCCAATCGCGGACGTCGTTGCTTATTCCCGCCGATTTCGCGTTTTGTACCTTCGCCCTTTCGCGATTGCCCGGCAATGATGTTACGGACCCCTAAAATCAGCGGCTGGGACAGCTATCGGGCCATTGGCCCCACGCCCGATGACTGGCTGGTCACGAGGGCCCCAGGCAATTTCTTGCAGACTCAAAACGACTACCCCGCCCTGCAATCTCTACGGACTACAGGTTGGGGCGGACGCCAAGTTGTTCGAGCGCAACCGCTTCTCGATTAATGGTGAGTTGAAAGCGGGAATCTTCGACGATCACGAGCACCGCCGCAAGCGGCTGACCACGAGCAGGAGGATTCTGGTGCCTGAGCTGATAGTCTGCTTGGTGGGGCTCGCTTCGCTCGACCCACCCTACGTGCGCTCATCCCTCATTCTTCTCCCAAAGAGAGACGGGGCAGGGTGACACGTCCTCGCCCTGCCCTCTCCCGGAGGAAGAGGGGACGAGTTTGCCTTAGGCCTCTTCCAGGCTGCCGACGATCTCGCGCATCTCGCTGGTCTCGTGCTTGCTCCGCCACACGGCCCACAGGGTCAAGAGCACGCAGACCGCGGCGACCACCGCGCCCACCCGCCAATCGGTGGGAAGGTTCGGCAAGATCTTGGTTATCAGCATGTTCGGACTGAACTCGGCCACATTGGGACGGACGCCGGCCACGTTGTAGGCCAGCACCAGGCTCAGGCCCAGCAGGCTGACCATGTTCATCACCTTGACCATCGGGTTGATGGCCGGACCGGCGGTGTCCTTCAGCGGGTCGCCCACGGTGTCGCCGGTGACGGCGGCCTTGTGCTTCTCGCTCCCCTTGCCGGTGAACTCGGTGCGGGGCTCGTCTTCGATCATCTTCTTGGCGTTGTCCCAGGCCCCGCCGGCGTTGGCCATGAAGACGGCCAGCAATTGCCCGACCAGGATCATGCCCGCCAGGAAGCCGCCCAGGGCGTAGGGCCCCAAGAGGAAGCCCACGAAGAAGGGGGCGGTGATGGCCAGCAGGCCCGGGCCGATCAGCTCTTTTTGGGCGGTGTTGGTGCAGATGTTCACCACGCGACCATAGTTCGGCTTCTTCGTGCCAGCCATGATCTGCGGGTCCTTGAACTGCACGCGGCACTCCTTGACGATGAAGAAGGCCGCCCGGCCGACCGCCCGGATCAGCATCGAGCTGAACAAGAACGGCACGGCCCCGCCGATCAGCAAGCCGATCAAGACCTTGGGGTCGGCCACGGTGAGGAAGCCGGCGAAGTAGTTGTACTGGTGCGTGGTCATCTGGCTCAGCTTATCTTCGCTGCCCACCGCGATGACCGCCACGAAACTGGCGAACAAGGAAACGGCGGCGATCACCGCCGAGCCGATGGCGATCCCTTTGGTCTCGGCCTTGGTGGTGTTGCCCACCGCGTCCAGGTCGGCCAGGATCTGCCGTGCCCGCTGGTACTCGGCGGGGGGCATGTACTCGGGGTCGCCCTCTTTGATCTCCTGCCCGTTGCTGTCGCGGTTGTAGCCCATCTCGCCGATGCCGTTGGCGTTGTCGGCCACCGGCCCGAACACGTCCATCGAGATGGTGTTGCCGGTCAAGGTCAACATGCCGATGCCGGTCATGGCCACGCCGAAGGCGACAAACACGGCGGGCATGCCCCAGTAGCAAAGCACCGAGAGGATAATGGCCGCCGCGATGACCAGCAGGGCCACCACTGTGCTCTCATAGCCCACCGCGAAGCCCTGGATGATGTTGGTGGCGTGGCCGGTCTGGCAGCTCCGGGCCAGGGACTTGACCGGGTTGTGGGAGGTATGGGTGTAGTAGCTGGTGGTCTTGTTCAGGGCCACCGCCAGGAACACGCCGATCAGGCAGGTGAAGGCCGGCCGCATGTCGAGGGTAGACAAGCCGAAGTTGAACCAGTGGGACAGGTTGGCGGCACTGCCGCCGGGGAAACCTGCCGCGGCCATGGCATATTCCTTGAAGTACGCGGCCGGGAAGTGCAGGTAGAGCAAGCCGACCACGAAGAAGCCGGCGATGGAAATCAGCGAACCGATCCAGAAGCCGCGATGCACGCTCTTCAGGGCGGTGTCCGAGGTGTCGTTCGGTCCGGCCTTGACGGTGTAGGTGCTGATGATCGAGCCCAGCACGCCGATGCCGCGGACCAGCAAGGGGAAGATCACCCCCTTGTGCCCGAAGCTGGCCAGGCCCAGGATCATGGCGGCCACGATGGTCACTTCGTAGCTCTCGAAGATGTCGGCCGCCATGCCGGCGCAGTCGCCCACGTTGTCGCCCACGTTGTCGGCGATGGTGGCGGCGTTGCGGGGGTCGTCCTCAGGGATGCCGGCCTCGACCTTGCCCACCAGGTCGGCGCCGACGTCGGCCGCCTTGGTGTAGATGCCGCCGCCAACCCGCATGAACAAGGCCAGCAGCGTGCCGCCGAAGCCGAATCCCAACAGGGCCTCGTAGGCCTGCTCGCCGTAGATCATGAAGATGCAGGTGCCGCCCAACAGTCCCAAACCGTCGGTCAACATGCCGGTAATCGTGCCGGTGCGATAGCCGAGCTGCATGGCCTCGCCGTAGCTCCGCTTGGCAGCGGCGGCCACGCGGAGGTTGCCGGTGGTGGCTAGCCGCATGCCCACGAAACCGACCAATGAGCTAAACAGCGAGCCGAGGAAAAAGGCGAAAGCGCGGCCAATGGCAAACGGGGTGTCCTGCGGCCGGGCGCTGCTGTACTTCGTAAAGAACAGGGCCACCGTGATCAGGATGATCAAGGGCACGATCTTGCGGAACTGGGCCCCCAGGTAGGCGTTGGCCCCTTCGCGGACGGCGCGGGCAATCTCCTGCATGCGGGCGGTGCCCTGGTCGGCCTCGCGGACCTGCTTGACCAGCATCCGCGCGTAAAGGAGTCCCGCGATGGCGATGATGATCACTACCCACAGGGAGAGCTGCTCGAGCCAAGGATACTTCTCATGATTGCGAATCGGCCCCAACCACTGGAAGGTCTCGACCGCCCGTTCCGCCAAGGACGAGGTTTGCTGACCCGTACGGGCCGCCTTATCTTGGCCCTGTGCCGCAGTGAGCCAAAAGGCCCCGGCGAGGAATGCAACGGCCATGGCAGCCAGCCAACCCACGTACAGCCGGCCCCGCAGCCGGCCGCGTGACCTTAGACCTGGGTGAGGTCTCCTGTCGCGTCTCATGCGAAACTCCTCATGCTAGAACGGTTTATATTGCGTACATTTGAAAGCGAAACAAACGTCCGCCGGGTGGCAACGATTTGTTTCAACTCCGGCCGTAGCGAATATACAATGCGGCACGCCTACCGGTCGGAGAACAAAAGAAGACTGTATCCTCCACACCCGGAGGCGGCATGTCAAGGGGGGTAAGGAGAATTGTTCAAGCTGGATAAACCTGTAAACTGGCACAATTTCTGATCTGGACAACGGCCCCGGTCAGGCGCAAGATAAGGTAATCTGCGCACACTGCGGTTGCGGCATGGCAGCCAGCCACCGGCACCCAAAAAAACGCCGGCCGGGCGTGGGAATTGGAAAAACCACGAGTTGTGGACCAAAAGCCTCGGGGATTGTCTCAGTTAGCCCGATATCCAAATCACAAACCGAATCCAAATGTCAGAATTGCAGGGATCAAAGCCGGAATCGCCCCTGGCCGCCTGGAGCGGCCCAATCCTGATCGCCGTCGCCGCCCTGGCAATGCTGACTTGGACCTGGGGGACTTGGCCCGACGTGCTGGTGGATTTCGGCGACCAGTGCTACATCCCCTGGCGGTTGGTCGAGGGCCAGACGCTCTATCGCGACATTGCTTTTTACAACGGTCCGCTATCGCAGTATTTCAATGCCTTGTGCTTCCGGGCCTTCGGGGTGGACCTGCATACGCTGGTTTTCTGCAATCTGGCGCTGTTGGCGGGGCTGATTGCGCTGCTGTACTACGCCTTGCGGCAGGTGAGCCGCCGCTTTGGGGCCACCGTGGCCTGCCTGGTCTTCGTGCTGCTGTTCGCCTTTGCGCAATATGTGGGCATCGGCAACTACAACTACGTCTGTCCCTACTCGCACGAAGCCACCCACGGGCTGATGCTTTCTCTGCTGGCCATCGTGCTGGCCTGGCCTTCCGAGCGCTATGGCTTGGCCCGGGCGGTTGGCAGCGGGATCGCGCTGGGGCTGGCATTCTTGACCAAGGCCGAGGTGTTCCTGCCGGGCGCGGTAGCCACGCTGGTGGCGATGACGTTGGGGCTGGCGTGGCAGTGCCACCATTGGCGCAGGCGGGCCGCGCAGGCATCTTGTTTTCTGCTGGCTTTTCTGGCCCCTCCGCTGGTCGCATTTGCGAGTCTGGCCTTGGCCATGCCCGCCGGACAGGCCCTCCTGGGTACCCTGGGATCGTGGGTGGTGGCCGTGCGGTCCGACCTGACCGCTCTGCCTTTCTTCCGCGAGGGGACCGGGATGGACCATCCGCTGGCGAACCTAGGGAAGATGATCGCCATGAGCGGCGTCTATGCGGTGTTCTTGCTGCCGGCGGCGGGGCTTGGTTTCGCGATCAGGCGCGGGCACAAATATCGGCTGCTGGTTGCGGCGGTGGTGCTCGTGCTGGCGGCGGTGGTGCTGTGGCAAGTCCGCCGGCACATTTCCTGGAGCGCCATGGCCCGGCCCTTTCCGCTCTTGATCGTCTTGACTCTGGTGGCGGTAGTGATCGCCTTTTTGCCGCATCGTCACGACCCGACGGCGCGACGCCGTTTTACGCGGCAAGTCTCCTTGCTCACCTTCGCCCTGCTGATGCTGGCCAAGATGATTCTCAACACGCACATTATGCACTACGGATTCGTGCTGGCCATGCCGGCGGCCGTGCTGCTGGCGGTGGCGGCCTGCGACTGGGTGCCGGGATTTATCGATCGCCGCGGCGGCAACGGCTGGGTGTTCGCGGCGGTGGCGGTCGCCATGTTCGCGGTGGCCGGATTCGGGTACGGCCGGCTGCAGTCCAAATGGATCGCGATCAAGAGACATCCGATCGGCAGTCAGCGCGATCGATTCCTGGCGGATGACCGGGCGATGCTGGTCGGCATGTTGACGTCCCGGATCGCCCTGCAACTGCCGTTGGACAGGACGCTGGCTGTGCTTCCGGAGGGGTGCATGATCAATTATCTCACCCGGCGGCGGAACTCGACGCCCTACATCCATCTGATGCCGGTGGAGGTGAAACTCTTTGGCGAGAAGCCGATCCTAGCGGCCTTTCAAGCCCGTCCTCCCGACATGATCGCCTTAGTGGACAAAGACACCTCGGAGTTCGGCTTTCGCTACTTCGGCCGCGATTATGCGAAACAACTCGGCGATTGGATTGCCGCCCATTATCAGCGGACCCTTTTGCTCGGCCACGCGCCGTTCGAAGGCAAGGGATTCGGCATCGCCCTGCTGGTGAGAAAGGGGGAGCGGAGTTTGGACTTCGCAAGGCGGAGGTGAGAGCGCGGACGGCGCGTTGATCGGTGACGTGCCGAGAGCTAGACTTCGTTTTGGGGTGGAGTTCGCAAGGCGGAAGGGGGAGAGAAGCCTGTCCGGATGCGATTTCGCATTTTGCAGTTTTCATTTTGCGTTCTCAGACCATGCGAGCAAACCCCGCCCGACCATCGACGTTCAGCGGCCGCTTCGCCAAGATCGCTGGGCGGGTCGCCATGGCCATCCTAGGGTGGCCCTTCTTGACGGGCGCGGCCGCGGCCGCCGAGAAAAACGGAGTCGAAGCGGTACGCGCGGCCGGCAACGCCGCCCCAGCGGTGCGGTTTGCCGTCCGCGAGCTCTACGCCCCCGGCCATTTCGGCAATAGCTACGAAGTGATGGGCCCCCGCGAGATGCGGCGGTACCTGGCCGAGGCCAAGCATTGGGGCTTTAATCGCTACGGCGATTGGTTCGACATGGAGGATTGCTCGGATCCGTTTGCCGACAAGAGCCTGGTGCGGCTCGGCGACGCGATGTGGGAGCGGAAGAAGGAAAACTTCCGCTCGGCCCAACGTCTCGGCTTCACCTGCGACCTGCTTATTACGCCCAACCACGTCTACGTCGATCAATGCCGGCCGGAACTGCTGGCTACCAAGGGCAAGCGGATCTTCGGCCAGTTGATTTGCCCTTCCAATCCCAAGGCCCGCGCAATCATCCTGAAGAACTACCAGCATCTGTTTGCCGACCTGGCCGCGGCAGGCGTGCGGCTCAAGGCGATCTCCTCCTGCCCCTATGACTTCGGGGGCTGCGCCTGCCCAAAGTGCCAGCCCTGGATCCTGACCTTCGCCAAGCTGATGCGCGAGATCCACGCCCTGGCCGAGCGCTATCATCCCGGGGTGGAGAGCCACATGATCGGCTGGTGGTGGACGGCCGAAGAGCATCGCCTGCTGGCCGACTGGGCCGACCGCGAGGCGCCGGGCTGGATCAAGAGCATTTACCTGCACATTCCCTACAACGCCACCCATGTCGCCGACGTGCCGCTGCCCAAGGGCTGCCGCCGCGGCGCCTTCGTACACATCGGCTATAGCGACGCATCCGGCAAATCGCGCGACATCTACGGCCATCTCGGTCCAGTGGTCGCGCCTGGCCGCTTGCCGCGGACCGTCCAAGGGCTGGCCAATTCGGGCGTCACCGCCGTGATGGCCTACTCGGAAGGCGTGTTCGATGACGTGAACAAGGCCTTGTTGGCTGGGCTGGCCTCCGGCCAATTCAACTCGGCCCACGAAGTCCTGCGGGCTTACGCGGAGCGCTATTTCGCCGCCAACCCGCGGCAAGCAGAAGGATGGGCAACCTGGCTGGCCGGCTGGGGCGAGCCTTTCGCGGTCGATCCGGAAAAGGCGGCCCAACAGCTTGCGGTCTTGAATCCGACTGCGGCCGGACCCTGGCGGCAGCAGCAATGGCAAAAGAAGCTGGAACTGTTTCGGTTGCAGCAAGTCATCGCCGGGGGCACGGCATGGACGCCCGAGCGGCTGCAAGCCGTGGATCAATTCTGGCAAGTGCAAGAGGAGATCCAGCGCGGCCTGTGGGGGCTCACCGCGCAGCGCCACGTGTTCGCCCGACGTTATACCCCAGTGGCCTGGTACGAAGACTGGGCCAAGCACGCGACTGCCGAAAAAAAGACTCTGGACAAGGAGCAACAATGGCGATGAAGACCGTCATCGTGCAGGGACAGCAGCGCTGGGAGTACGTGATCGTCAATCGCCGAACGGACGTCACCCTCTCCGAAGAGTTGAACTCGCTGGGCCGGAAAGGCTGGGAACTGGTGACGGCCGTCAACTATCGGGACGCCAAAGGAAACCTCGCCTGGTCGGCGTTCCTCAAGCGGCCGACGGGCAGCCAGGCGGCCGCCGCCGAGGAGACCGCGGCCGAGGGGGGCGTAGTGGGCGGCGCCGCCAGCGTCTTCGCAGGCGGTTCGAGCAGCGTGATTAGCAGCGGCTTTGGCAGCGACGCCGGCACGATGGGATCCGACACCGTGGCGAAAGAGGTGAAGGTTGGCCGGCCCCAGGATTCGGCTCCCCAAGGGAACCCGCCCGATCAGGCCCACCCCCCTCGCGGTGCATAATCCTGTTCTAGGCAAGCCGGGGTCAAACTGCTAGACTCAATGAGGTTTCGTTGTGCGCCGTGGACGGCATGAATGACCGGGGGAGAATTGCGATGTTCCGGCGGGGCCAACTAGTCGAGTCGCCAGCCAGCCTCGCGCTTGTCGTGGCCGCCGTGGCTGCCGGGTTGGCGTGCCTGTCGACCGCCTCGGCCGCCGGTCAAGAGAATCTGGCCACGCTGGTGGCCAAGGTGGATCCCTGCGTGGTGACGATTCGGCTCGACAATTCCTCGGAGGGGAGCGGCTTCGTCGTCGACCCCAAGGGGCTGATCGCCACCAACTACCACGTGATCGAAGGCGCCAAGTCGGCCACCGTCTACTTCCCAGACAAGACGAGTTTTCGGGTCACCGGTTTCCTGGCCTTTAGCATCGCTAAGGACATGGCATTGCTGGAGATCCAACCTGGCGGCAAGACCCTTCCGGCCCTTTCCTTTGCCGCCAAGCCCCCAGACAAAGGCGACGCGGTGTATGCCTTCGGCTCGCCCTTGGGCTTGAGCGGATCGGTCTCGAACGGGATCGTGGCCGCCCTCCGTCAGGGGAGCGAGGTTCGCGAGACCTTGTTGAACCTCACTCATCGCGATATCTACAAGGAAAAGCTCGGTTACGACTTGGAAGCGCAGTGGATTCAAACCACCGCCCCCATCTCGCCCGGCAACAGCGGCGGACCGTTGGTCAATGCCCGCGGCGAGGTGGTCGGAATGAACACCTGGTGTGCCGCCGGCGGCGTCGGCCAGAACTTGAACTTTTCGTTGTCGGCCACGCACCTGAAGACGCTGGTGAGCACGTCGGGCAACATCGTGGAGCCGCTTTCCCTGTTGCCTCCGCCCCGCGCCATGCGCCCTAGCCTGTCTCCGGCAGGTGCCACCCGCCCTGGGTCGAGCAAGGGAAGTCCCGCCGAGACCCTGGCCCTGTGGAATCGGCTCAACGCCTTGCGGAGCCAGTTCGCCAAGGAACGGGACGACTATGCCAAGCGGTTGCAACGCATCGTGCCCGTCGATCTACGCAGTCTCCGGCAGGCACAGTCCAACCGGCTGCGGCGGAGGGCGGCGCTCTACGAATCGTTGGCGAAATCCTATGCCGCCTATGCCCGAAAGGTGAAAGAGTTGGATACCGCTCACGCCGACTTGGACGCGGTATTCATCAGCGTCGCCGAAGCCGACCTTGCCCAGCGGCTGGGCGACGTCTGCCAACAGCTCTCCCTCGATTTGGCGGGCTACGCGGGGTCTCAGGTGTCGGCCGACGAGTCGCAGTTTCGCGACCTGAAGCAGGCCGAAGCCAATCTCCGCACCAAGCGGGATGTGATTCGCATCGCCCTGAGCCGCAAGTACAACCGGGAATTTCCGGCTGACGACGCCGAAGCCGGCACCCCGGCGGACTCCGGCAAGGAGGTTGCCAAGCCGCCGGCCGAAGAAGCGCCCGCGGAGACCCGGCCCGCCCAGCCCGCGGCTGCCGCCCAGCCGCCATCAACCGACCGCTCGATCTTGCGGGTGTGGACCGACCGCTCCGGCCGCCACCAGGTGCAAGCCAAGTGTCTGGGCTTGGAAGACGGCAAAGTCCGGCTGGAGCGGGTCGACGGGAAGCGGATCCTGGTCCCGGTATCGGCCCTCAGCGAAGCCGACCAGCGGTTCCTGGGGGTGATCCCGTAGAAGAGATCAGAGGTCAGGGAGCGGG
>JAJYGU010000093.1:0-6563 GCA_021784975.1 Planctomycetota bacterium | reverse complement strand
CCTCATCCCTCCGCCTTCATCCTTTTCCCTTGGCTTTCTTCTCGTCAATGGGCTTGATGCGAATCTCTTTCCGTTCCAGCCGGTTGCGCCAGGCCTGGTATCCTAGCTGGCGGCGGGTGGCCGTCTCCTCGGGCCGGTAGCTCAACCGCGCGCCGGTGATGTCGGTGAGGTTCCAAAAACTCAATCGGCGGACGGCCAGGCTGTCGCTGTTCAGTCCCTCCACCAGATTGGCGTCCTCGGCGTGCTCGGGGTCCTGGCCGATCAGTTGCTCATTCGTATATCCCCAAAGCATGCGGTACATATCGCTTCCTTGCGGATATTGCCGTTCTAGCGCCGCCCGGACGGCGGCCGCCGACTCCCGATCGCGGGCGGCCGCGTCGCGGAGGTATTCCACGTAATCTGGCCAAACTGTCTTGTTGATCGGGTCCGGATCGGCCAGCAGCGACACGATTCCCTGATAGTTCCCAAGGTAGCCCAAGCAGCGCAGCGCCAGCCAGCGGACTTCCCGCCGCCGATGCTCGCTCATCTTGATCAGGCCCAGGCGGGCAGTTCGCTCGGTTTGCAGACCGTGCTCCAGGATCGGCGACGCCAGGCGATCCACGGCGTTCATCGCATCGGCGTTCGTCCATTGGGGGACCTCCTGGTTCGGGAATGGTCCGACGGTGGATTGCCCCTCCAGCCGCAGTCGCGAAGACGGCGCCAAAGGAATGCTGGTGGGAGGGCTTCCTTCATTCCAGGAGAGGGCGCCGGAAGCGGCGAACAATTCCCCATCCATCTGAATCGGTTCGTGCTCCGGGTCCACGCCGGGCATGTGGGTCCGCCGCACTTCCAAGGCGGCGGCGGACTCGGCGTCGTTGAACTGGAGCATCCCCGAGCGGCCGCCAAACACCACGCGGATCTGCACGCCCGCCTTGGTCAGCGGACGCACCACCACCCGCCCAAAGGTGATGCGGATGCCGGGCGCCGCCTGCGGCCCTCCGCCCAAGATGTCCAGTTGCGTGCCGCCGAGGATGTCCAAAACCACGCCGAGATTCAGCGAGACCACGGCACGGTACGTCGGCAGGGCCAGCAGCCGTTGCGTGGTCAAGATCTGATTGGCGGCCACCCGACTCCAACCAACCTCTGGGGAGAATCCCAACAGTACCTGATCATTGGACAAGAGTCGTCCAAGCGGTCCCCCCGAAGTTGCCACCGGTTCGCTTGGTTTGACCACGGTCGCAACTGTCGCCTTCGCCGGGGCGCTGGATGCAGAGGCGGGGGCCGCGTGCGCGGCGGCCGCGGCCACCGACTTGCCGCTCGCCGGCTGAGGAACCGAAGGCTTTGACGCCGCCGCCGGAGGAGTGGTCGATGGCCTCTTGGACCCTGGGTTGGCAACGGCCGTGCCAGCCGCCTCCGATGCTTCCAACTTCTTATCAGGCGGTGTTTCCGGTCTTGTCGGCTTACCGGCAGGCGGCGGAAGCGCCGGACTACTACGGTTGACTGGCTCTTTGCGGGCCTCTTCGCTCGGTGCTGCTTTGGGTGTCTTGTCCGCAGGCGCGGCGGGCGGCTGCCCCGGCGCGGACGCGGCGGCCGTGGGCGTCGGCGGCGCACTCGCCGGGGCCGGCGACTTGGCGGACGGCTTCTCTGCGGTGGCCCCGATCCCGGCGGACGCTTCTGCCTGAGCCTTCTGCACAGACTCCGCAGCCGCTTGCGTCTTCTCGGCCGATTTGGTCGAGTCGCGCACTTGAGTCGAGTCGGGCAGCACGCCCTTGCGATGCACTGCTGTGGATGGACCCGGCGGGGGCCCCATGGCCGTCTGCGGCGGCTCGACCAGCCCCAGGCGACCTAACACGTTGCCATAGTACAAGACAGTCGCCACCCCCAAGACCAGCAACAGCACAACGGCCAGCACCGTCGAGTACAGGCGGCTGGCCTTCGGCTCGCGAAGATATTCGGGAACCGTCGGCTTCGGATGCGGTTTGGGCTGCTCGTCCCCGATCAGCCCGCCCACCATCACCGGTTTGGCCAGGTCTTCGTTGCCGCGCGGCAGGGTGGAAAGGCCGGTGGTCACGCGGATCACCGGGCCTTCCGCGGGGGCCGAGACCTGCGAGGTCGCCTGGAGGTCTTGGAGCTGGTACATCGACTGCCGGCTGTTGGGATCGATATCGGCCGGTTCCCCGAGCACCAGGGTTAACACCTGATGGCAAGCCGCCACCTCGGCCAAATGCACGTCGGATTCCAGACATACTTTCTCGAAGTCGGCCACCCGATCGTTGGGCAAGGTGTTGTCGAGGTACTCGGCCACCGTGTTCGGGTCCAAGCCCCCTTCTCGATCCGCCAGGCTCGGGGCCCCCAACCGCAGTCGCCGCATGACGTCCTGGATGCGGTGGACCAGGCCGCTGGCGAACTCGCTTTCCTCGATCTTCTTGCCGATATCCTGGGTGTCGTTCGGCTCGAGAATGCCGTCCATGTACGCCAGCAGGGTGCGCAGGGTAAGTCGCATAGGTGGCCTCACACAGGTTACTGTGGCTGCTTTGGCTGTCTTACTAAATAGTGCCGATTTCACCCCAATTCCGTACAACTCGGCCGACTTTTCTTGCCGCTGAGGGCGGCCGAGGGCTAAAATTAGGCGAGGAGAGGAGGGGACGACCAAGCCCCAAGCCCCAGCCTATCGCGGGGGGGGCGGCCGCAGGATGATGACTGCACTGGAACGAATCCGCAGCGCCAAGATCCACAACGAGGCCGAAGGCTATCTGGAGTTGGGTCTGGCCCAACAGGCGCTAGAGTGCCTGGAACGCCTGGGCGATCCGGCCAGGTTCGAGGTGCAGACCCTGTACCTTTGGGGCGAAGGGTTGCGGGCGATGGAGCGCTACTTCGAGGCCCTGGTGCCGCTGGAACGGGCTGCCAAGGCCGCTCCCGAAGATGTCCGCGTGCGAATGGCCCTGAGTTGGTGCTACAAGCGCACCGGGCGGCTCGATCTGGCGATTGCCGCCCTCCGCGAGGCCCTAGCGGCCGACCCCCGCGAGCCCGTGTTGCACTACAATCTGGCCTGCTATTTGAGCCTGGCCGGCCAGCGGCGGGCGTCGCTGGCCTCGCTGGCCGAGGCCCTGCGGCTCGATCCCGCGTTCGCCAAACTGGTCGACGACGAGCCGGACTTCGACCCGCTCCGCGCTGATCCGGAGTTCCAAGCCCTCTGCCGCCGGGTGGCCGGCTGAGCAGCCGAGTAGCGGACTGTAGTAACCCGAAGCGTGAGCGAGGGAAAGCGATGTACCTCCCTGGCTGCTCCTTTGGGTTGATAGGGGGCGAAGAACAGTCCGGCTTAGCGGCCGTCCAGCAACAGTTTCCACTTTTGCCAAGGGGACAGTCCCATTTTCATCGGACGAAAATTGGGACAGTCCCTAACTTGTTCTTGGACGGCCGCTTAGTAGTTGTACGACACCCCGGCAAAAGCCCCGTACAGCACCAGGCTCGAATGGTTGTCGATGTGTTGGATCTCCGGCTGATCGACGATGTACTGGGGGAACTGGTCGTCAGCCTCGGCAACCCCGGTCACGGCAATCACGCGATAGCCCACCAGGGCCCCCCAGTGTTGCGAGATCTGCCAATTGATGCCCAGGTCGATCTGGGAGAGGAAGGCCACGTCGTTGCGGTTGGATCGCACCGGGAACGCGCCGTAGGGCGTGGTGCCCACCGCGCCGTTGCCCAAATAGGCCTGGAAAAAGGTGTTCATGTCGTTGTCGTAAATGCCGAAGCTGGGGGCCACGAAGAAGTAGGCGTGATCGGCGAAGCGGTAGGCCAGGTCGAAGCCCACCTGGAAGCCGAACAAGTCGTTGGTGATGTTGTCGCTCAGGTAGGCCTCATTGTCTGGTTGGCCCCACGTGCCGCCGTTCCGCAACGATCCGAAGGTCAAGCCCTCTTGGAAGCGGAAGTATCGAAAGCCCGCCGACCAGCCGGCCTCCCAAGGCGACCCGCAGCCGCAGGCGGACTGCATGCGGACCAGGTTGATCTCCGCGTCGTAGAATTGATCGTTTCGCCAGAGACGGTGTTCCTCGGCGCCGTCGAACCAGTCCTGGGCGTTTTCGCCGTTGAATTGCAAGTAGGCGGTCTCCAAGGGCGTGCTGACGGTGTAAGGCGCGATGGTGGAGTTGATCGTGCTGTTGTAGCCGTCCATGGACTGGGTGGCCCAGAAGGTGCCTACAATCGCCCAAGGTTGGCAGCCGCCGCAAAATTGCCGGCCAACCTGCAACTGGCCGCCCCATGCCCAGGGCATGTGGACGTCCTGGGTGTTGGTGAGTTGATCGGTCTGGTCATTGCTCGCGTAGCTGGTCCAGAGCCGCCGCCCTTCGCTGCGGCCGAGGACCAAGGCGGTTAACGAGCCGAACCACAGGCCGCTGTCGCCGGTAGTGCAGAAGTCCCCGCAAACATCACCGCGAGGGGCGGCGTTGCCCTGCAGGCTCTCGTAGCAGGTCTCACCGGCGTAAGGGTCCTTCGGTGCCGTTGTCGGGTGGGTGATGCTTGGCCCCGGCACGGCCCCGGCGCCCAGCACTGGGGACGCCGATTGCAGGGGCGTCGCCGGGCTCGGCTCTTGCCCGTAAGCGGCGGTGGCCAATGCGGCCGGCTGGCCCGCCAAGCCGGTTAGGCCGGCATTGCCGGCCGGCTCGAGGGAGACATCGGCGGGCGCGGAACCCGGCGGCGACAAATAGACCGTTTCCGGCGCGCCATAGAGGCCGAATTGCGCATAACCGCTGACCGCGACGTTGACTGCCAAACACGAAAGAACTGCAACTCGGAAAAACCGCATATAACACTCCCTTCCGTCGGAGACCCTCGTTTCCTTACTCACGCTACAGAAATCGTCGTCGCCCGCGGAGTGGAATTGACGAAACCGACGTTCGCTTCGGTTTTTCCTCAAGGGGCGACGCCCCAACCGTTGCGATTGGCGCGACCCCCAAACGCGCGCCGTCAGCCACCGCAAAACGTTTCCGCAAATCCGATACAGACGGTCCTAGGCGAGGGCCTGCGGAGGCCGAAAACGACGGCTGAAAGGGCTGTGCCGAGGGGAACGAAGACGCCGACGGCGCCGAAGGAAAGGCAGCGTCCGCTGGTAGCGAGAAGTGTAGGGTGGGTCGAGCGCATCGAGCCCCACCGAGACCGTAGGGTCTAGATCGCGCAAGTAGCCCAGGTCAGGCACCCCGTGCCTGACATCCCGAGGCGGTTGGCTGACTAATCGACCTCGCCTGCAGGGTGTGGTCGATTAGTACACCAGGTCAAATGACGGTCCGTTGCCGATCGTTGGGCCGTCGACCATGGTCCCAAGGGTCGTCTTCGTGTTGTACTTGGCGGGGATGTTTTCGCCGTCCTTGGTGACCTGGACGCGATAAAACCCAAGCGAAATCCCCGGAGGCTCGTCCGGCCCGCCCAGGGGCACGCTCATCTGGGCCGAGCCGTCATTGCCGGTCTTGCCGCTTCCCGGCTGGATGTCGGGGACTGTCCCGATTTTTGTGGCGACCATGCTTTGCATGGTGCCCGGCCGCGAAAATGGGACTGTCCCCTTCGGCGCCGCCTGCAGGAACTTTTCGGGCACGAAGGTTACAGTGGCCCCTTCCAGCGGCTTTCCATTGTGTTTGATGGTGCAGCGATAATGGACCCGAGCGATGTGGGTCCTCCGCCAGGTCTTGATCTGATTCGCGATGTCCTCCGCGGTGACCGGGCCGCCATGTTTGGGCGCGAGTGCTTTCAGCGACGGGCACTTTGCCAGCTCATCGCCACTGATCCTGCCGTCCTTGTTGGCATCGAATTCCTGAATCGCCATCGCGCCGGCCGCCGCTGCATCGATGGCCGGCGGCACGAGTGGTGGGATGAGGCCTGGCAATCCGGGCAGTGCGGGCGAGCGTTGAGGGACGACGGCTGCCAGGTCGCCCGCGCTTGGGCGCGGAGCAAGCCGCGAAATCGGCTGCAGCGAGACGTTACGGAACTCCACCCAATAGTACGGTCGTGCCTGAAATCGGAACTCCTTGACCCGTTTGAGCAAAAGTTCGTGGAAAGACACGCTTATCCAGTGAACATTGCCCGCATTGGAAGTCAGTACCGATGTCGCCGTATGTTCTTGCCCGCTCTCGTCGATGGCAATGATGCGGACTTCTGCATCGATCGTCGAGTACCCGAGGTTTGCGACCACGCCGCCCGGAGTGTCGGCCGGTTTAGGGGACGAAATGCTGATGTCCGTGTTGCCGAAGCGATACGAGCCGGAATGAGTGCCAGCCGCGTTCCTATCGATCGTCTCCCATGGGCCCGCCGCGATGCCGATGCGAACGACCGCTGAGGTTGCCGATCTTGGATAGCACGCACACACGCAGTAGTAGCCTTTTTCCGGTTCGCCGCTTGGCGCTTGTGACGATCCTGTGGCCGAGGCAATACTTTCGGGCAATTCCCAGATCGGCTGAGAAGAGTGTTCCGGAAGTCCCTTTGGTCGGACAACGAACTCACACGCCTGTTGTGTTTCGGTAGGATAGCAGCGGTTTCCGTCGCAGTCGAATGGCCCCTCCGCACTCGGTGAGCCATCCGGCCGCCACCAGGGTTGGCCT
>JAJYGU010000251.1 GCA_021784975.1 Planctomycetota bacterium | reverse complement strand
GATCGAGCCGGATCACGTCTACATTATCCCGCCGGGCAAGAACGTGGTCCTCGACCGGCGACGGGTGCGGTTGGAGCCGCGTACCTCGGCCATGCCTACCGCCATCGACATCTTCTTCCGTTCGCTGGCCGAAGATCGGCAGGAGAAGGCAGTGGCTGTAGTTCTCTCCGGCGGGGGCTCCGACGGGGCCATGGGCATCCGCGAAATCAAGGCCCGCGGCGGCCTGGTCATGGTCCAGGACCCGGTCACGGCCGAGCACGGCGACATGCCGCGGAGCGCCATCGCCACCGAAATGGTCGATTTCGTGCTCCCGCCCGGCGCCATGCCGGATTTCCTGCTGCGCTACGCCAAACAGCCCTACCTGGCGGCCGAGTCGGCCCCGGCGGGGCCGACCGGTTGGACGGCGGATTTCCTCCAAGAAGTGCTGACGATGGTGGATGAGCGGGTCGGCCACGATTTCCGCAGCTATAAGGAGTCCACCTTGCGACGCCGCGTCTGGCGGCGGATGAGCTTGCGGCAAATGCAACAGCCGATGGAGTACCTGCAGTTGCTCCGCGACAACCCGTCCGAGCTGGACGCCCTGGCCCGAGACCTGGTGATCAGCGTTACCTATTTCTTCCGCGACCCCGAGGCGTGGAAGGTGGTGGAGGAAGAGGTGTTGCCGGAGCTGATTGCCAGCCGGCGGCCGGACACACCCCTGCGGGTCTGGGTTCCCGGCTGCTCGACCGGAGAGGAGGCCTATTCGCTGGCCATCCTCCTGCTGGAGCAATGCGAGGCCCCCGGCCTGCATCGGAAGATCCAGGTGTTTGCCACCGATATCAACGAGCACGCCCTGGCCAAGGCCCGCGCCGGCGTCTATCCTGAAACCATTGCCGCCGACGTTTCGCCCGAGCGGTTGCGGCGATTCTTCATCCGGGAAGGGGCGAACTACCGGATCAGCAAGAAGGTGCGGGAGTGCGTGGTCTTTGCCACCCACAATGTGGTCA
Source organism: Planctomycetota bacterium (assembly GCA_021784975.1). Classification (GTDB taxonomy): domain Bacteria; phylum Planctomycetota; class Planctomycetia; order Pirellulales; family Thermoguttaceae; genus JAJYGU01. Next base: position 15,409 of record JAJYGU010000251.1, on the reverse strand, counting down.
GCGATCCGGCCTTCTCCCGGCTGGACCTGATTAGCTGCCGGAACCTGCTGATTTATTTGGACCACGAGGCCCAAAAACGGGTGATGCCGGTGTTCCATTACGCCTTGCGGGAGGGGGGCTTTCTGATCCTCGGCGGCGCAGAAAGCGTCCTGAACCTGGAGCGGCAGTTCCAGGCGGTCTCGCCCAAGTGGCGGATCTACCGGCGGCTGGGGGCGGCGCGGACGGAACGGGAACTGCCCCCCTTTCCGCTCGAGCCGCCCGCCAAGAGCCGGCCGCGGCCGCCCCTCGGGCTGCACCCGCCGGCGCGGAGCCTCACCGAGATCACCCAGCAACTCACCCTCGAGCGATTTGGACCGGCGGCCGCCTTGGTGGACCGGCAATACCGGGTGCTGGTCCTGTGCGGCCCCACCGATCGCTTCCTGCGCGTCCCTTCCGGCGAGATTGACGCCGAACTGCTGAGCATGGTCCGCGAAGGGCTGCGGGCCAAGGTCCGTTCCGCCTTGCACCAGGCCAGCAAGGACGGCGGCGAAGTGGTCCACGCCGGCCGGGTGAAGCGGAACGACGATTACTACCAGGTCCAGATCGCGGTCACGCCGGTCAACCTGCCCGATTTCGAGGAAGGCCTGTTTCTGGTCATGTTTCAGGGCGGAACCGAGGTCCAGGAGCCGCCCCCCGAGCCGAGCGGCCCGACCTCGACCGAAGAGCAATACGTCCGGCAACTGGAGCGCGAGCTTCAGGACACTCGGCTGGAGCTCAGCAGCGCCATCGAGCAACTGGAAGGCTCGAACGAAGAGCTCAAGGCCTCCCACGAGGAGGCCGTCTCGATGAACGAGGAGCTGCAATCCAGCAACGAGGAGTTGGAAACCTCCAAGGAAGAGCTTCAATCGCTCAACGAAGAGCTGACCACGCTGAACAACCAGCTTGAAGAGAAGGTGTCGCAGTTGGAGGCCACCACCAACGACCTCGACAATCTGCTGACCAGCACCGATATCGCCACCCTGTTCCTCGACACCGGCTTCCACATCCGGCAGTTCACCCCGGCGGCGGTCGAGCTGTTTCACCTCATCCCTTCCGACGTCGGCCGGCCGATCCATCACATCGCCGCCGAGTTCAGCATCAGCGATCTGCTGACCGACGGCAAAGAGGTGCTGGAAAAACTGGCCCCCAAGGACCAGCAAGTACAGGCCCAGGACGGCCGCTGGTTCATGCGCCGCACGCTTCCCTACCGCACCCGCGACCATCGCATCGAAGGCGTGGTGGTCACCTTCCACGACATCACCGCCTTGAAGCGGGCCGAGCAGGCGGTGCGGCGGACCGTAGAACGCTTGGAATTGCTGGCCGAGGTCGCCGGCCAGTTGCTGGCCAGCGACCGTCCGCAGGAGATCGTCGATTCGCTCTGCCGGCGGGTGATGGAGCACCTCGACTGCCAGATGTTTTTCAACTACTTGCTCGACCCGCAACAGAACAAGCTGCGGCTGAACTCCGCCGAAGGCGTCTCTCCCGAGACGGCCGGTGAAATCGAGTGGCTCGACTACGGCCAGGAAGTGTGCGGCTGCACCGCCTGCGACCCCGGCGGGGTGGCGGCCCGGCACATCCAAGCCACCCAGCAACCGCGGGCGGAATGGGTCCGCAAGCTCGGCATCCGGGCCTACGCCTGCCGGCCGCTGCTGAACCAAGGGCGGCTGATCGGCACCCTCTCCTTCGGCTCTCTGCAACGCGAGTCGTTCTCCGAGGAGGACCTGGACCTGATCGGCGCAGTCGCCGACCAGGTGGCCATCGCCATGCAGCGCATCGGCCTGATGCAGTCGCTCGAGCAGCGGGCGGCCGAGGCCCAATCGGCCAACCTGGCCAAGAGCCAGTTCCTGGCGAGCATGAGCCACGAGCTGCGGACGCCGATGAACGCCGTCTTGGGAATGACCGACTTGGCCCTGGGCGAAGATCTCTCGCCCACGGTCCGCGACTATATCGACACCGCCCGCGAATCGGCCGGCGCCTTGCTGGAACTCCTCAACGACATCCTCGATCTGTCGCGGATCGAGGCCGGCCGGCTACGGCTGGAGGCGGCCCCGTTCCGCCTGCGGACCTTGATCGACAAGACGGTCAAGTCGCTGGGCATTCGGGCCTACGAGAAGGGCCTGGAACTGCTCTACGACGTCGGCGACGACGTGCCCGACCACCTGCTGGGCGACGCCCTGCGGGTCCGGCAGGTGCTCACCAACCTGCTGGGAAACGCCATCAAGTACACCCACAAAGGCACGATCGCGGTACGGGTAACCGCCCTCGACAAGGGCGAGCAAGAGGTCTGCCTGGAGTTCTCGGTCGAAGACACCGGCGTCGGGATCTCACCCGAGGACCAGCAGAACCTCTTTGTGTCCTTCGAGCAGGCACAGGCCGGGGCCGAGCGGCGCCGCGAGGGGCCGGGATTGGGACTGTCGATCTCCGCCCGGTTGGTGGACTTGATGGGTGGCCGCATCTGGGTCGAGAGCCAGCTCGGCCAAGGCAGCACCTTTCACTTCAGCCTCTGCGCCCGCTTGGCCGCCGAGCCAGGTGGCGAAGAGCATGACGCGCAGCAGGTGTTAAACGCCATCCGCGAGGGTTCGGCCTTGGTAGTGGCCGAGAACGCCACCAGCCGGCTGATCCTGGAGCAGACCCTACTGCACTGGTCGATGCAAGTGGAGACCGCCGCCAGCGTCCCCGAGGCGCTTACCAAAATCCACGAGGCGGTGGGCCGCGGCCGGAAATTCCAGTTTGTGCTGGCCGACGCAATCCTCCCCGACATCGGCGGCTTCACCCTGGCCAGTTGGATCAAGAGCGGCTCCTTGGCCGGACCGGTGATCCTGATGCTCTCCTCGATCGAGCGGCACACCGCTGCCGCCCGTTGCCGGGAAGCCGGCGTCGTCTGCCTGGATAAACCGGTGGCCCCGGCCGATCTGCTGTCGGCCATCGGCAAGGTGTTGGGCATCCCCGCCGCGCCTGCGCCTGGCGAGACGGCTGCGACCGCCGCCGAACTGCCGCCGCCGCGACGGCCGCTCCGCATCCTCTTGGCCGAAGACACGCTGGCTAGCCAGAAGTTGATCCGCTACGCCCTCGGGCAGCGCGGCCACCAGGTTGAAGTGGCCGGCAACGGGGCCGAGACGTTGGAGCTGTTCCAGCGCGAGGATTTTGACCTGGTGTTGATGGACGTGCAGATGCCGATCATGGACGGATTGGAGGCCACCGCCGCCATCCGCAAACTGGACGACCCCAGGAAGGCCAAGCTGCCGATCATTGCCATGACCGCCCACGCCTACAAAAGCGACCAGGAGCGGTGTCTGGCGGCCGGCATGAACACCTACATCAGCAAGCCCGTCGATCGCCGGGAGCTTATTGAAATCGTGGAACGCTTGGCCGAGGGCGGCGACGGGTGAGCACAGGCCGGGGACTGGCTCATTTTTCGCTTCCTTTCGCTCTCCCCGCTGTAGACGGCTGAAGGCGAAAAATGTGCCTGTCCCCTTACGCGCCACCCGGGCCAACCACCATGCCGCGATTTGTGGTCCTCCATCACCAGACCGACGCCGGATCGCACTACGACCTGATGTTCGAGGCCGGCGACATCCTGAAGACCTGGTCCCTGACCGAGCAGCCGCAGTCGAATCGGGAGTTACGCTGCACGAGCCTGCCGGATCACCGCCTGGCCTACCTCGAATACGAAGGGCCGATCTCCGGCGGGCGGGGCTTTGTAACCCGTTGGGATCAAGGCACCTACCAGCGGCAAGAACCAATGGGCAGCGATTGGGTCGTAGAACTCCACGGCGAACGCTTGGCCGGGAAGGCCACGCTCGCCCCGCCCGCTCGCCAGAGCGAGAAGGCCTTGATCTGGACCTTTTGTTACCTCCCGCGGCCGACCTGAAAGGTGATCGTGCCGCCTTGCCGGGGCGGGATCCGCCGCCTGCCGCCGCCGGGCAAATGGACCACCACCGCCTCGCAGTTCTCGCCGAGCGAGGCGACGCGTAGGGTGGCCGTCTTGCCGTCGGCGGCGACCTGGACCACAAGCTGAAGCGGGCCGAAGGGCGTGGCCACGCCCCGCAGTTCGGTCTTCATGCCCGCGGCGAGCCACTCGGCGGGCATGCCTTCCAGCAGGTGCAGTTCGTCGCCGCGGTCGAGGGCCAGCAGATGCACGGTCAACCGAATGAACTCGGCGCTGGCCCAGTTGTGCGGCATGTCGCCGACCTTGCGGAAAGGCTGGCCGCGGAGCGATTGTTCCTCGCGCCAATCCAACACCGGGGCGGCGTGGTTGGCGAAGGCGTAGAGGACCTCGGCGGCCTTGCGGCCGTTGCCCTGCCAGAGCCAGGCGTGGCCGTAGAAGGAGGCGAAATAATTCCAGATGCCGGTGGGGTCCCAGCCGGTGCCATAGACCATGCCTTCGCGCTCGGTGGCCTGAAGCATGGCCAGGTTGCCGGCAACCATCGGATCAGATTGGTCGAAGACCTGGCCGGGATAGACGGCGTGGCAAAACGTCCACTGGGCCCGCTGCGGCAGTTGTTTCCCGCCGGCGTCGCCCATGAGAATCGGCAGATAAAGGTTGCCGTGCGAGTCCTTGCGGAGGTCGCGGGCCTCGGCCTTGCGGAAAGCGGCCAGAAAATCGTCGTACTCCCGCTGCCAGGCGTCGGCAGTCTCGGTCTTGCCTAGCCAGCGGGCGGCCTTGATGAAGGCCCGCAGGCCGACCAGGTTCCAGTGGGTGTTGGAGTATTCCGGCTGGCCGTTGCCATCCAAGCCGCCGTCGATGAAGCCCGGCGGAATCAGGCCGTCGTCCAGGGGCGTATTGTCTTTCAGCGACTCTTGACGCAGCCGCTGGATGTACTCGGCGATCCGCTCGAGTTTCGGCCACTGCGATTCCAGCCAGGCCTTGTCCTGGGTAAGTTGCGCATGCCGCACGCAGGTCCAGAGCACGATGCCGTTCTCTTTCGAGTAATTCTTCATGACCTCGATGCGGCCGTCGGGCTTCTGGTAGGTCAATTCATAGGCCACCCCGCCGCGGGCCTGGTCGCCGGCGCCGAGCATGGCCGCCGCCTCCAATAGAAAGGCGCCGTCGACGACCCACAGGCCGCGGTAGCAGGTCGGTCCGACCTGGAAGGCCGGCAGGTGCTTCTTGATCTCGCGGGCCTGCCAGATGTTGCGGACCGACGAGTCCAGCAGGGCCTGGATGGCCGGATCGGGCACCTGCACGCGGTCCCACGGCAGCGGCGCGTGCTGCCAGTAGGCCACCGCCGCCTGGCGGGCGCTCAGGGCCCGCCCCAAAGGCGCCGAGCCGTCGCCTTGCCCGCCGCCGTAGAAGACGGCAAACGCGCTCGTCTTGCCCGGCGGAACGGTGATTGTATCCAGTTGAATGACCCGGCGCGTCTCCTTGCCGGCCGCAATGCCGGTCATGGCCAGTGACGCGCGAAGAGACTGGTGATGGCCAATCAACGCCTGGTGGTCGCCCGGCGAGAATTGGAAGGGCAACACCGTGTCGACTACCAGCCGCGGTTTCAACGGGCGGGGCTCGGTCGAGGTGTTGGCGACCTGAACGAGCAACACGTCGTCGCGCGCGCCGCCCGGCGATTTTTGCGACGGGGCGGTTACCGCAAATGCCTCCTGGACGATCTTGAGCCCGGCGGCCTCGTAGGTCGTCTGCACGATCGGCACCCGTGGCGAGAAAAGCTGTTGGTGCTTCCAAGCGGTCCCGTCAGCGACTTCCACCCACACCCGCGTGCCGAACTCGCGGCCGCCGCGGTGGTAGTCGTACAGCAACTGGCCGCTCTTATCCACCAGCGTCTTGTGCGGATCGTCGGGCAAGCAGATCGACGCCTGCCACTCCGGCGGAGCGTAGCGAAAGTCGCAGCGGAGCGGGGCAGCCTGAGCCGAGAAGACTAGGGCGGGCAGAATGAGCAGAAGAGAAGCGAGTCTTGCAGGTCGCATGTTAGGGTTCTTTGTGGCTGGATTGCAGGGACGAGGTGATGACCTTCACGTCGCGGACGCTGGAAACGCTTTGCCCAGCCGGCATTTGCAAACGAGCCTCAATCATGCACGGGCCGGGTGTTAGCGGGAAGGTGAGCTGGAAATCGACCTTGGTCGTGCCCAACGGCTCGCAGGAAGCGTGCTTGCTGACGTCCTGAACGGTTTTGCCGCCGCGGATCAGGCGCAAGCGGACCGGGCCAGTCCAGCGTTTGTCCAAGTCGTTGATCACGGTGATGGGAATCTTGACCGCGCTGCCGGCTTCCGCCTGCGGCTGGAAGAAGCCGGTCATCAGGCCGACCGGGGCGAAGGCATCGCGGACGTACCGGTAGAACTCCGGCTCCCAGACCAGCTTTTCGACGCCCGGCAACCAGTGGTCGCTGGTCTGGCCATCGGAGCGGGAGTAGCCCAAGCTGGTGAAGTGCATCACTGCGGCCGCCTTGCGGTGGGCACGCCAGAACTCGGTTTCCGCCGCCGTGTAGGTGGCATAGAGGTGCCGCCGCTGGGCAGTGGTGGAATTGGGGCCCAAGAGTCTCGTGTAGAGGGCTTGGGTAAGCGTGGTCGGCGTGCCGTCGCGATTCAGCCATAGCCAACCGTACTCGTTGATAATGGCCGCATGATGGTCCTTGCCGGCCGGCCGCGGGTCGGGATTCGCGGTGGCCAAGTCCGCCAGCTTGTAGCCCGGTTTATTGAAATGGTAGGGATGCACTTCCAAACAGTCGCCCGGCTCTTGCGGCGGCATGTAGCTGTTGTCCCACGGCCGATTGCTGAGGTCCCACCCGCGCACCTGCTGGATGGCCGGGCCGGTTTCCGGGCTGGTGGTTTCATTGTCGGCGTCCCAGATTGCCACGCACGGATGGTTCCACTTCTCGCGCAGGTCCTCGGCGTACTCGCGGGCCAGTTCATGCCGATTGAGCGCCGGCGGCCAGGTGGACCAACTCGCACCGCCGCACCACAGCGGAAACTCATCCTGAATGAGAATGCCCAACTCGTCAGCCACGTCGTACCACGCCTCGGGCGGGTAGCCGATGCAGTACCGCAGGCAGTTCCAGTGCATGTCCTTGATGCGCTGGTGGAGCGTCCGCACCCAGTCGGACCGCCAAGGCAGGTTGCCGCACTCAGAATCCTCGAAGAAGCGGTAGAGGGTGATGTTGCTGCCGCGCAGGAAATACGGCTTGCCGTTGAGCACCGCCTGACCCGTGACCGGATCGAGCTTGAAGGTCCGCATGCCGAAGCGGGTGGAAACGCAATCGCTGCCGGATTCGGCTTCCAACCGGTAGAGGAACGGGTCTTCGGGCGACCAGAGCCGGCAGCCGGCGATCGGAACCCGCACGTCGATGGTCGTCTCCCCGCCGCCGGGAATCTCCCTCGCTTCGGTGATGAAGTTTCCGACCACCTTACCACTCTTGGCCTCGCGGATGGTGAAGGCGAAGGTGGCGGTTTGCGTCGCGGCGGTGTTGCGGACTTTGGCCTGGACGCGGGCCGCGCCGGCGGCAATGTCCGGCGCCACCTGGACGGTCTCGAAGTGCGGCGTGCCGGAGAGGATCAGTTGCACCGAGTCGAAGATTCCCGGTAGGTAGCGGACTTTTTCATAGTCGAAGCCGGAGGGAATGGCGGTGGTCACCGCATCCCGATCGGCCCCGACGCGGATGAGCAATTCGTTTTCACCCGCCTTGAGGGCCGGCTTAGCGTCAAAATAACCCGGCGTGAAGCAGGGTCGGTGTTCGCCGAGCAATTGATCGTTGAGGAAGACCTTCGTGCCGAACAGGGCCTTGAAGACCTTCAGCCGCGCTACCGCGGGGAGCGGTCCCTCGACGGTGAAGGCGCGTCGATACCAGAAGGCGTCCCGTCGGGGGTCTTTCTGCCGGTATTCTCGACGGTTCTTCACCTTGGGGCCCGGCTCGATAAACGCCGGAGTGGCCAACGACACCAGCCCTGGCACCGGTACCGTGTGGTGGAAGGCGTCGGAGGCCGTGGGCGGCGCATTCAGCTTCCCTTCGGCGAGCTGCCAAACGCCGTCGAGGAAAATCGTTCTGCGAGCCAGTTGGGCTTGAGCGGCCGACGTAAGCGCCGGCAGGAACAGAGGGACGGCGGCAAACAAACAGAAATGGCGGGGCATAGTAAGACATTCTTTACACTAGACGGAGGGAAATGTCAAACTACACCAGACGCCGGGCGGCAGCCGTCCTCCGAGGCCGGCTCCCAGCACACGCCCTGGCCGGTGCCGTCGCCGACGAAGCGGATCAACCGTTGGTGTTGGTTCCGGTTCAGGCTCTTGAGCGTATCGTGGAGCCGTTGCTGGGCCAGCATTTCGGGATGCGGCGGCAGCGGGTCGTCGATCCGCGAAGGCCAACCCTCCTCTTCAAACACCGTGAGTATCATCTCTTGGTTCGGTGAAGGGCTGCGAAATGCTTTGATCAAGTGCGGTCCGAAACGCAGTTCGCGACGGGCGGCGTCCCAGCGCGGGCTTAGCCGTCCGGAACCGGCGTCGATCTTGACCGCCACCGGACTATGGTTGGAATGGTTCGGCGTGGTGGCTGCGGGCTTCGCCGGCTTGCGAGCGGCCTGCAGCCGGCGGGCTTCGGCCACCCCGGCCTCGGCCAGCACGAAACACGTTCTCGCCGAAAAGTTGCCCTCGCCTTGCGGCTGAAATTGCCGCCGAGGGTCGCCCGGCAACGTTACCTCGCGAGCATGCTCCACCAGTCCCTTGCACGCCAACCAGCGGAAGTCACTGCCGGTCAAACCCAGTTCGCGCAGGGTGGCAATCTTAATGGCAAAGTCCCAACGGCCCGTTGCCAGTTGCACCGCAAGCTCGTGCGCGCTGAACAACAGGGCCAAAGCTCGTCTGATACGCTTCGGAGCCCCCGTCGTCCCGTCGGAGGAATAGTCTCCACACCGGTTCATCGCGCTCCCCTCGTTCCCGCGCTACGATTGCCCAGCCCCCTCGTCAGGTCCCGGCTTGCGCCTATACTTCGTCCGTCTCACAAAACTCGGCCCGCTGGCGGGCTCGGCTTGCCCAGCGAAGGCCCCTCCCCTCCGGCCGCTCGCGGGCCGCTGAACAACGTCCCATTGTGTATCCGCCCATCCAATTTGGCAAGGATGAGGGTTTAGGTAGGGGTGGTACCGTTGGCGCGATCCATTCCAACCGCGCGAGTTCTACGCAGTTCGGCAGCGAAAACCGGCCGTCTTGAGCTAAACTTATTTATAGTCCTACCACGCAATCAACTTGTGGACAGTTTTGCCAAAGAGACTTTGCGATCGGCCACAGCTATGTTTCGATGAGGTGTTTTCGTTATGGATTGTCAGCCGGCCGGCCGCTTTCGGCGGGGCGAAATGGTGCGGGTCCGCAGCCCGCGGGAAATCCTCGGCACGTTGGCGGCCGATGGAACGCTGGAGGGACTCCCCTTCATGCCCGAGATGCAAAAGTATTGCGGCGGCACCTTTGAGGTTTTCCGCCGCACGGAAAAGATATGCGTCGAGGGAGGCGGCATTCGGCGAGTGAAAGACGCCGTCTTCTTGCGGGGCCTCCGTTGTGACGGGAGCTTCCACCAGGGATGCGATCGGCGATGCCTGATCTTCTGGAAGGAGGCCTGGCTTCGGCCGCTCGAAGCGTCGCCTCCCTCCGGCCACTCAGCAGGCCGTGAGGAAATCTCCCAAGAGATCAAACCGGCAACTGAGAAGGACGGAAGGTTCTGGTGCCAATCGACCGAGTTGCTCGCCGCCAGCATACCGCTGCCCTGGTGGGATCTCCGTCAGTATCCCCGCGAACTGGCGCTGCGGGAGACGACCGTCGGACAACTCCTGGGGCAGATGGGGATACCGCTAGGCTATCGGCTGCGGCGACGGCTGCGGCGCGTGATCGCCCCGGCGCCAACCGCTCCGCAGGCAACCGGCATGGACGCCGCCTTGAACCTGCAGAAAGGCGAGTTGGTCGAGGTCAAAAGCCTCAGAGAAATCGAGGCCACCCTGGATTCGCGTCAGCACAACCGAGGGTTGGAGTTCACCCCCGATATGGCGCAGTATTGCCGGCGGAAATTCCGCGTTGCCGGCCGGGTTGAAAAGATCGTCTTGGAGCAAACCGGCGAAATGCGGGATCTGAGCGATACAGTTCTCCTTGACGGCCTGGTTTGCAACGGAGTCTGCGGGCGGGGCTGCGTGCGCTCGAATTACCATTACTGGCGCGAGGCCTGGCTGCGACGCGTCGCTCATCCAAGTCCCGAATAACGCAGTGCACAAGTTGCCGCTGGGCACGCGCAGAGGCAGTGGCGTGCTACCCCCGGGGGTATCCCAAGCCGCCTCAGACGGCCAGCTAGGAAGCAATCAGCTTACGGGCAAACAACAGGATGTTTCCCATCGACTTGTGCCTCAAGATGAGCGACAATCGCTTCAGCGAGCTGAGATAGAAACGCCCGGTGCCGTAGAGTCGCAGACAGCGGAGCTCGAAAGGCGTCATCCCCGCCGGTGCATAGCTCACCTCGTAGTAATCGCTGTTGAGATTCGTTTCGCGAAGTTCTCCGTTCCGTTCCAACTCCTCATAGACCGGTGTTCCCCGCAGAGGGTGGAAGGCCGTGAACACGGCTCCATCGAATCCGGCCCGGCGGGCAAAGCGAAACGTCATGCCGATGTCTTTTCGCGTTTCACCCGGATAGCCGATGATAAAGAAGCCAAAGACATGAAGCCCGGCGGCATGGATCAGCTTGATTTTTTCGACGACCGCGTGGAGATCCATCGCCTTTTTCATGCGTCTGAGCGTCTTCTCGGAACCGCTTTCCGGGGCGATGAAAATCCAGTCCCATCCGGCTTGTTTCATGAGCTCCAGGAGTTCCTGGTCGAGACGCTCGAGCCGCACGCCGTTGGGGCAGTTGAAGGACACGTCCGGCAAGTCAAGCTGGATGATTCTTCGACAAACCTCCTTGGCAAACCGGATGTCGAAGGTGAAATTATCGTCGATGATGTTGAAACCGTCGACACCGAAGTTCCGCTGCAAATCCTGAATTTCGGTCACCACCGAATCCAAGGAACGGCACCGCAGTTTTCGGCCGTTGATCTTTCGTGCGCTGCAGAAGCTGCAATCGTAAGGACAGCCTCGCGTGGTCGCCACCGGCGCCGTGCGCCGGGCGCGAGCATGAAAGCCGTAGGAATACCCTTTGGAGAAATAGGCCTCCAGATCGATGAAAGCGAAGTCGCACGGCTTGAGGTCGCTCAGTTCCCGCCACGTCGTCCCCTCGGACGCCCTTACGCGCCCATCCTTGCGGAAGAGAAGTCCGGGGATGCAGGCCCGCTGGAGATCGTCGGGCGAACAACGATCTTGCTCCAGCAGTCTCAGAAATTCGGCGAAAGGGAATTCTCCTTCGCCGGCAATGGCAAAATCGAACTCCGGATGGTCCGCCAGAATCTGTTCGCCCTGCGCAGAAGGCTCGGGACCTCCCACCATGATCGGGATCCGCGGGTTCGCGGCTTTGATTCGTTGGGCTAGGGCAGCCGTGCTATTCAAGTTGAAGCCCCAGGTCGAGAAGGCGATTAAATGGGGGTGATAATCGCCGATCTGCGCGAGCAGGTCCTCAAGCGAGACGGGTCTGAGCGCCATATCGCATAGTCGCAGCCCGTATCGAGCGGGAAGATTGGCGGCCAGGTAGCCGATTCCGAGGGGGAGGACGTCGAGAATACCCAGATAGGGCGAATCAGGCCACACGAACAGAATGCGAAGCGAAGGATCCGACGTGCTCATGGGACGACGCTTGGCCGAAGGATAAGCGGCCGTCCAGCAACAATTTCCACTTTCGCCAAGGGGACAGTCCCATTTTCGTCGGACGAAAATTGGGACAGTCCCCAACTTGTTCTTGGACGGCCGCTAAGGAAAATGGCATACTGATATCTTATCCCGTAACCTCCCCTCCCACAACCGAAACCGAACTTTGAGGCCGACCGGGGCCTTTTCAAAAGCCGCCTGGTGCGGATGCGCTTGGCCCGTGGGCGTTCGTCCTTCCGGCCTTTCTCCATGGAGGCTTTGCTTCCCCTCGCTAAACCCGAAATTGTGGGTTACAATTGGCCGCTTGATCCGCTCCAGCGCATCAGCCGTTGCCCCCCTCTCATGTGGCACAGCAACCCCAGGGCAACCGGAAGAGCCGCTCCGAGTGCCCACGCGCCAGCCTACCAGCAAAGGATCGTTCCATGATTCGCGCGCGATGCGGTGTCGTAAGGCAGACTCGTTGGTTCACCCTTCGCCTGAGCGCGATCGCCGCGACTGTCTGCCTAGGGTGCGGACAGTCGGCCTGCTCGGCAGCCGACGATGGCCTGGTCGGCTACTGGCGATTCGATTCGCCCGCGCAGTCGATCACCGACCGGTCCGGCCACGGTCATGTGGCCCACGTCTCCGGCGGAAAAGTGGTCGTCGATGGCGGCAAACGGGTGCTGGCCCTGGACGGCCGGCAGCAAATCACCGTGCCTTCGAGCCGGGAACTCGATCTGTGCGCCGGATTCAGTATCGCGATGAAGATCAAGATCGACGATCTCGCCCAAGGCCACACGATTCTTTTCAAAGACGGTCAATATGTCTTGCGGATCAACTGGCCGGAGGAAGGGAGCCAACTCTCCTTCTTCCCGCGGGCCGGCGGGCGATGGGAGCCGCGGGTCACGGCCGACCCGCCCGCCCCCGGCACGTGGACCCACCTGGTGGCCACCTGGGACGGCCACCAGTCGATGCTCTGGGTTAATGGAATTCCGGTTGCCGGGGTCCACGCCGGCAAGCCGCCGGCAACGAGCGACGCGCCGCTGGTGATCGCCTCTTCTTCGCCGCACGGCAGCGGCATCCGCGGGGCCATCGAGTACCTGAAGATCTATCGCAAAAAGTTATCCTCGAAGGAGATTCTGGCCGAGGTGTTCGGCCTCGGCGATGCCCATCCGTCCCGCTCTGCGACCACCGACTTCGACTTCTCCCGCGCAGACTCGCTGGCCAACTGGACCGCGCAAGCCGACGCCTCGATCAGCCGACGCGGGCATCAACTCGTCATCCACACGAAGACGCCCAACTCGCGGGCAGTCAACAACCGGCTGGGGGCCAACATCGACAAGCGAGATTGGCTGAGCCTGCGGATGTCGGTCGACAAGGGGAGCCAGGCGAGAGTGCTCTTCGTGACGACCAAGGGCGCCGGATACCTCCCGTTGCAAACCGTGGCCGACCGAAAGCCGCACAGCTACCTGATCGAATGTTGGACCCAGCCGGGCTGGGGCGGCGAGCTGTTGGCGCTGGGGCTGATCCCTTCCGACGCGGCCGGCAGCACGGCCCATATTGAACGCCTGCAACTCAGCGAAGAGCCGCCGTTTACGGACGTCCGGGTCGAGCGGATTTTCACCGATTCCACCCTTGCCCGCGCCGGGCGGCCCGAGCGAATTATGGTCCGCCTGAGCAGCATGACCGGCGCGGCGGGCGGCCTGACCGCTACGCTCTCGCCGCCGCAAGGCGTGATGTTGAAGACTCCGGCGTCGCAAGCCCTGCCGGGCTTGACTTACCATGACGAAACAGAGCTTGCCTGGACCGTCGAGGCCGAGCGGCCGCTGACGGGCACCTTTTCCGTGGCCATCCGCGGCGCCCGCATCGCCGAACCGGTCTCGGCCACCGAAACGCTGACCTTCCAGGCCGATCTCCGCCTGCCCAAGGCCGAATACGTGCCGGTCCCCGTGCCGGCCAAGAGCAAGTACACCCTGTGGACACATTATTGTCCGCTCTGGAAGACCGGCACGCACATGGGCTGGAAGCTGATCGAGCCCTGGCCGGAACGGGAGCCGGTCTTAGGCTGGTACAACGAGGGTTCGCCGGAAGTGGCCGATTGGCACATCAAGTACATGCTGGAGCACGGCATCTCCGGCATCATCTATTGCTGGTATCGCACCAATCTCAACGGGCCGGTCAAGCAGCAACTGGGCCACGCCATCCATGACGGGCTCCTCAAAGCCCGCTACCTGCCGATGATCCGCTTCGGCATCATGTGGGAGAACGGCTGCGGGCAGGGAGTCGGTTCGGCCGACGACCTCATGCACAACCTGCTGCCCTTCTGGATCGACAACTACTTTTCCAACCCGTCGTATGCAAGGATTGGCGGCAAGCCGGTGCTCTACGTCTGGGTGCCCTCGAACCTGCGGTCGCAGCTCGGCGGCAGCCCGAATGTGCGGAAGGCGCTGGACGCGATGCGGGCCGAATGTCGGCGGCGGGGGCTGGGCGGTCTGTATCTGGTCGGCTGTGTCCAGCACGAGAGCGCGGCCGAGTTGAAGGCCGTGGCGGCCGAGGGCTGGGACGCCAGCTCCGCCTACTGCAACAACTGGAAGATTCCCAGCCAGGTGACCCACGTGGGCCACGATTATTGCGCCCCGTTTGAAGGTTTTGTCGGTCAGCAGGAGTCGCTGTGGAAGTTCAAGCGGCGGCTGCACGCCTTGCCCGACATCACCACCGCCATGATGGGCTGGGACTCGCGGCCCTGGAAGGAGACGCCCTTCTTCTGGTCGGACAACACGGCCCAGAAATTCCGCGACCTGTGCCTGCGGGCCAAGGCGAGCATGGATTCCGCCCCGGCCGATGATCCGGTGGGCAAGACGCTCATCTTTTGCTGCTGGGACGAGTTTGGCGAGGGACACTACATCGAGCCGACCCGCGGCAAAGGCTTTTCGTACCTGGATGTGATCCGCGACGTGTTCTGCGAGGGATCGCACGGCCCGGCCGACATCGTGCCGGCGGACGTTGGTCTGCCGGCGGTGGATTCGTGGTACGCCGCGGTCCGCGAATCGGCCTACGTTCGGCCGAAGAAATCGCTGCATGCCCACGCGTGGCAAGGCGAAGCTCTCGCCCTGTGGAAACCGATGATGGGGCTAGGACACGTCGAGGTCCGCGACGGGGTGCTGCGGGCCACCTCGATCAACGCCGATCCAGCCTTCGTCTCGCCGCCGCTGGAGCTCCGCGCCAACCGCTTCACGGAATTGGTCGTCGAGATGCGGTCCCGCGCGCCGTCCGGTCCCGTTCAACTCTTTTGGACGACGATGACCGAGCCGGCCACCAGCGAGCCGGCCAGCGTGTCGGCGCCGACGTTGGCCGACGGCCGCTGGCATCACTACGTCCTGCCGGTGGCGACCAATCCGCATTGGGGCGGATGCATCACCTCGTTACGCTTCGATCCGGCTACCATCAAGGACGCGGCCATCGAGATCAAGTCGGTTCGGCTGGAATAGGCGAAGTAAGTTCCCCTCTCCTTCCGGGAGAGTGCCAGGGTGAGGGGACGGAGAGCAAGGGCGGAGTTCGGAGGGCGGAAAGCGGAGGACGGAGGACGGACGACGGGGGACGGAGGACGGAAGGTCAGAACACGTTCCCCTCTCCCTCCGGGAGAGGGCCGGGTGAGGGCGGTTGGCAGTAAAGAGATGCCGTTGCGCCGGTCTTCGCAGTTCCTCACCC
>JAJYGU010000451.1 GCA_021784975.1 Planctomycetota bacterium | reverse complement strand
GCGTACTTCGCGGGCAGAGAAGGCAAAACTGTTCGATCATTTGACGGGCGAGGGATTCGTGGTCCTCAATGCCGACGACCCCGGCTCCGCGTCCTACGTGCGCGAGCTCGACGGTCCGGCGCTGACTATCGGTATCCAGTCGCCGGCCGAGATCACCGCCGTGCAGATCGAGGAATCAATCAGCGAGCAGACGTTCCTGTTGATCGCCGGAACCGACAGCATCCCGGTGCGGACCGAGATGATCGGCGTACATCATATCTACAACTGCCTGACGGCCGCGGCGGTGGGCCTGGCCTACGGCATCGAGGTGACCACCGTGGTCCGCGGACTGGAGTCGGTGGGGCACGTTCCGGGCCGGTTGGAGCGGATTGAGTGCGGCCAGCCGTTTGGCGTGTTTGTCGATCACGCCCGCAACCCCGCCGCCTTGGCTGGCGGGCTGAAGTGTCTGCGCAAGGTGACGGAAGGGCGCATGGTGTGCGTGCTCGGCGTCGGCCGCCAGGGCAGCCGCGCGAGCCGCCAGTTGATGGGCCGGGCCGCCGAGCAGGGCGCCGATTCAACCATGGTTACCTACGACACGCCTCACGCCCCACGGCCCACGCCCCACGCCCCACGGCAAGACTTGCCCGAGGCCGCCGGGCCGACGATCCTTTCCGACGTATTGAGCGGCTTTCAAGATCCGAATCGTGGTGCGGTAGTAGAAGACCGGGTGGAGGCCATCCATCGAGCCTTAGACCTGGCACAGCCGGGCGATTGCGTGTTGTTGGCAGGCCAAGCCTACGACGGCGCAAGACTCGAGGATCGCGACTCGCCGCCCGAGGATCAGGAGGTGGCCCGCCGCTGGTTGTACGACCACGCGGAGGCGATCGCCACCGGACCGAATTTCGACCGGAATACAAAAAACTAACATTGGCAAAGGAACTAACGTGTCGAACTCCACCGCGTGCGTCGGGTTTGCGGGAATCCGGCGCATACCCTCCCTCCTTGGGTAAGAGCAACAGCCCGCCGACTATGCGGTTACTGGGTCAACCGCGTCGACGGGTGCTTCACGGTGGAGTTCACGACTGAGCGCCGGGGCGGCGCCTCCGCGCCGTCCCGGCGGCTCAGGGATATCTGGGTGTCGAGCTGCATTGCAGCCGAAGGCCGAAGGGTTTTCGGGTTGCACGGTAGCTGCCCGCCACAGCGAATCGACCTCACTTCCCGCGTGGGCGGCCAGCCCTGATCCCCTCCCCGGCGGCGGGCCTGTATCGAGTTTTGTGTCAGGCGGTGCGCAGAAGGGGACAGCCCCATTTTTGTGGCCGGGCACCACGCCCGGCGTGGTCGCCACAAAAATCGGGACAGTCCCCCGGCGGCCGTCGGCTGAACCTTCCCACAGATCGCTACCTCTTTAGGAAAGCGTGGTTCAATAGGGAGGGCCTAGCAGCGGAGGAGCACCATGTCGCAGGAATGCACCCATATCGTTTTTGCCGGCGGGGGGACGGGTGGCCGCCTGTTTCCCGGCCTGGCGGTGGCCGAGCAATTTGCCGCTGCCATCCCCAGTGCACGAATCACCTTTTGCGGCCCTGGAAAACCGTTCGAACGGCGGCAGGTGACCTGTTCCGGCTTCGAATACCTGGCCCTGCCGGCCTGTCCCTTGCCCCACGGCCCGCGCGAAGCGATGACGTTTCTGGTCGAGAACCTGGCGGGCTATTTGGCCGCCCGACGGCTGCTCCGCCAAGAGCGGGTGGCGGCGGTGGTGGCTTTGGGCGGTTATGCCGGCCTGCCGGTGGCGCGGGCCGCCGTCCGGCAACAAGTGCCGTTGGTGCTGCTGGAACAGAACGCCATCCCCAGCCGCCTTAGTCGCTGGCTGGCGCGGCGCGCCAGCCTGGTCTGTGCCGCCTTCGAAACCGCCGTCGAGCCGCTCAGCGGCCATTGTCCGGTGCGGGTGACCGGCAATCCGGTCCGCAGCGGCTTCCACCGTCGTCCTTCCGCCCCGAGCCGGCCCCTGCAATTGGTGATCCTGGGCGACAGCGGCGGCGGGCGACCGCTCAACACCGGCATCCCCGCGGTCCTGGGCAAGCTGCGCGATCAATTGCAGGGCTGGCGAGTGCTGCACCAGTCGGGCGAGGCGGGACTGGCCGAGACCTGGAACCTGTATGCCGAGCTCGGCCTGGATGCGGCCGCGGTTCCCTTCCTGTCGAACATGCCCGGTGTGCTGGCGGCCACCGATCTGGTGGTGTGCCGCGCCGGCGGCACGGCCTTGGCCGAATTGGCGGTGGCCGGCGTCCCGGCCCTGGTCCTGCCGCATCCGAACGCCAGGGACGATCATCAGCGGGCCAATGCGGAAGTCTTTGCGGCCGGCGGCGGTTGCGTTACAATCGACGAGCGAACGGTTTCCGTCCCCTTGGACGAGGCGGTGGCCGCAGCGCTGCGGCCGCTGCTGGCCGACGGCTGCCTGCGGCAGCAGATGTCGGCGGCCATCCAGAGGCTGGCCCGGCCGAATGCCGCCGCCGACGTGGCCGAGCTGCTCTGGTCGCTGGTGAGCAGTCGGGCGTATCGAGCGGAACCGGCGGTGGCCTAAGGACGGTCAGCGATTCCGGCCGGCGATTCCACCAGGACCCCCAACCTATGCTCCGCTGGCGACTACTGTTGGGAACCTTGTTGATTGCGGCGCTGCTCGGGTTCTGCGGGCTGGACGCGGTAGCCCGCACACCGGGCGCCTGGCTGGTGCCGCTGGCCGCCGTCGTTTCGGTGCTAGCCAGCCAGGAAGTCTTGGGCTTGGCGGAGGCCGCCCATCTGCATCCCTGGCCTTGGACCGTCTATTTCGGCAATTTGTTGTTGGTGGCCGGCAGTTGGCCTTGCACATCCAATGCCTCATTCTGCGATGTGGAGGCGATGAGATGGTCGGCCTTGGCGGCCACCTTCTTGATCGTCTTGCTTGGCGAGATGTATCGCTATCGACGGCCGGGCGGAAGTCTCGCCAACCTGGCCGCCGGCGTGTTCGCGCTCGTTTACGTCGGCCTGATGCTCAGCTATGCGGTCCGCCTGCGGATGCAATGGGGCGTGGGCGCGTTGGCCTCATGGGTGATCGTCGTTAAGATGGGCGACACCGGCGCCTATACTGTGGGCCGCCTGATCGGCCGGCACAAGATGGCCCCCACCATCAGCCCCGGCAAAACGATCGAAGGCGGCTTGGGCGCACTGATGTTTTCTTGTCTCGGATCCTGGCTTGTGTTCCAGTCTCCCATCCTCTCGGGCAAACTCATCGTGACCAGCCATCCGACTCCGTGGTGGGGCTGGATCGGCTTTGGCCTGTTAGTCAGTATTGCCGGGATGGTGGGCGACCTGGCGGAGTCGCTCTTGAAACGGGACGTCGGCTGCAAAGACTCCAGCCGCTGGATGCCCGGTTTCGGCGGGGTGTTGGATATTCTGGATTCGCTCCTTTTGTCGGCCCCGGTGGCCTGGGCCTGCTGGGCCTTCAGGCTGGTCGGGTGAGGCGTACTTGCACTCGCCTTACGTGCAGGGCACTTGCTTGGCGTACCGCGTCATGGCGTCGGCCAGGGTCTCCGTCAGCTTATCGAAGGGCTTGATGAACTTTTCCACCCCTTCGTCTTCAAGCTGCTGGGTCGTCTGGTCGAGGTCGATGCCCAGCTCGGGCAATCGCCGCAAGATCCGCCCGGCCAGCTCCTGGTCGTCTTGGATGCGGATGCGCGGATCGCCGTGGTCGCGATAGGCGTCGAGCGTCTCCATCGGGAGGGTGTTGATCGTGCCCGGCCCGATGAGGGCCTCCACGTACTTTACGTCGCTGTAACTCGGATTCTTGGTGCTGGTGCTGGCCCAGAGGAGGCGTTGCAAGCGCCCGCCTTTGGCGGCCAGGCGTTGGGCCCGCGGGCTGGCGAAGATCTCTTGATTGATTTGATAGGCGATCTTCGCACTGGCGATGGCCACCTGGCCGCGGGCTTGCTTGGCGAGCTCCGCCTGCGCATGACCCTCGGCAATCAGCCGCTCCAGCAGCGGATCGAGCAGCACGTCGATGCGGCTAAGAAAGAAGCTGGCCACCGAGGCCACCCGTCCTATGGGTTCGCCGCGAGCAATTCGCGATTCCAGACCGGCGAGATAAGCATCCACCACCTCGTGGTAACGCGGCAGCCCGAACAATAAGGTTACGTTGACGTTAATCGCTTCGCTGATGAGCTGCTGGATCGCGGGCAGGCCCTCTCGGGTCGCTGGAACCTTGATGAAGACGTTGGGCCGGTTTAACGCCGCCCACAGGTGACGGGCCTCTTCGATCGTGCCCGTCGTGTTGTGGGCCAGGTGCGGGTTGACTTCCAGGCTGACGTAGCCGTCGCCGGCGTCGCTGCGGTCGTAGACCGGGCGGAATTGGTCGGCCGCGTCCTGAACGTCGCGGACGCTGAGGGTCTCATAGATTTCAGCCACCCCGTTTCCTTCCAAGGCCAACGTGCGGATGTCGTCGTCGTAGTCGTGGGTCTCGCCAATCGCTTTCTCGAAGATGGCGGGATTGGAGGTCATGCCGCTTAACCGGTCCTCCTCAATAAGCCGCCGCAGGTCGCCGTGGACGATCAGGTGGCGGCGGATATAGTCCAGCCAAATCGACTGGCCCCCCGCCACCAACCGCGTTAAGGGATTGTCGGTCATGTCCGTTCTCCTTCCCCTTTCCCGCCAAACATCAGCGATAGGTTCGTCCTCCTACTCGACGATCTGATCGCAAAACAGCTCTTGCCCCCAGCAAAACGGACGACGCCCTTGCCGAGCCACCTGTCATTGTACGCACCGGCTCCAAACGCGGGCAAGCGACCGTGCCAAGGCTGGATTGTTCACGGCCGTGTGCCGCTGCTTGGCGCAAGCCAAGCAGTGTGGCCGCGGTTGCAACATTCACTGCTTCTGCGAAGCAGTGGCACACTGTCAAGAGCGTATTGCAGGTACTGTGCGCCCGTGTGGTCGGCCGTCAGGGAGTGACCTGCACGGAAATGACGTCGGCCGACCAGGGGGCCATTTCGCGGCGGATCGTCCACACGCCGTTTTCCAGCAAGCCGATGTTCGGTTGCCCGGTGCGGCTCTGCGGCGTGCTGCCGTCGTCCGGGCCGGCAGCGAGCCGCGTGCCCCTCAGACCCATCCGGGCCAGCGCGATGCTCCCGGAGATCACGCGCTTCTGGTCCGAGAGGTTGAACAGATTGGCGACAAAGGCGTTTTCCTCAGTTAGCGCGTGCAAGTGGACCTGCTCATTGGCCCCATAGAAGTCGCCGCGTTTGAAGAACCGCTCCAGGGCGTGGTACTTGCGCATGGCCGCCTTCTGCGCGGCAACGACGGCGGGGTCCTTGTGCGTGCCGCCGATGCCCAAGTGCCGGCAGGTCGAGGCGTACCACCACAGCACCGGCAGGCCGGGCCGATCTTTGCGCAGGTCGATGTGCAGATAGATCGGCACGTTGCAGCCGAGGTTGTAGTAGTACAGCGAGCGGGCCCGGCCGGAGGTGATGTCCGTCATCGGGTCCCACATCAACTCGAATCCCCAATTGTCATCGTAGCTGCCCGTTAGGCCGTATTTGTAATAGACGGGCGTGTTGCGGGGATTCGCCCCGCCCATCAGCATGTCGTGCATTTCGATGAGCACCTGGGGGTACTTTGCGTGGATGCGCTGGGCCAGCGCGACGTTCGCCCGCATGTGATCCTCCTTGGTGAAGGGCACCGGATGTCCGTGGGTGGCATCGTCGCAGCCGCCCTGATACCAGTTGCCGTCGTACATGAGGAACGTCACCCCGTCGGCACAGTTGGCCAACAGCCGCCGGGCGGCCTCGTCGAGATACGCCTGCGAGCCGAGGCAAATGGTTGAGGCCCCGGCCCCAATCGCCGCCGCATCGGGGCTGCGCCGCGCGTGCGACTCCCACGCCGGAATGTCGTTTGCCGCCAGCGGCTGCGCCTCGTAGATCTGGATCTCGTCGAGTCGCGGCTCCTTCCCCTCGCTCTTGAGAATCTGCACGCGGACCCAGCGGGCCTGGCATGGGGCAAAAGAGAAGTCGCGGGCACCGAGCAACGGTTCGCCGGAAACCTCGGCCACCGGCGACCAGGTGGCGACGCGCGAATCGGGGTCGTACTTCGTAGCAACAAGGATGCGGTAGTCCACCGGTTTCCGATCCGAGTACTGCCTGGTGGCGTCGTTCGACAGCCGCACCTGAGCAATCGTGTAGCTGCGGCCCAAGTCGATCTCCGCCCAGGCCGGCAAGGTCTTGGCGATCCAACTGGCGCGGTTGCCGCCCCAGCCGTCGTTGAGATGAGCGATTTGGTGGATCGGCAGCCCGCCGTCGGCGTACAGCGACGACGCGCTGGCCTTGGCTTCGGGCAGCAAGGCCAGATTCCGCCGGCCGTGGTCAGTCGCCGGCGCTTTGACGACCCGCGGATCGGAGATCTTCGCCGCTTTGCGGTGGGCTTCCGGCGGATAGGTCGCCGGCGCAAGGTCCGGCCCCATCGGCCAACCGATCGACATCCACGAGGCCAGCGGCGTGTGCAGCGAGACTTTCAGCCCGTACTTCGACTGCATCTCGTCGACAAACGCCTTGCGCGGCCCAAGCCATTGGTCGCCCCAGAGGAAGGTGGCGAAGCCGGTGTCCCAGCCGGGATCGAGATACAGGGCCTCGCAACTGTAGGCCACGCCCTTCTTGGCCTCCTTCTCGAGGATGGCTTTGGTGTACTTGTGGAGCCGGTCGTTCCAGGCGCCTTCCATGTCGTAGAGCTGCTCCCAATGCACCGGCGGGTTGAACCCTTTGGGGAAACGGCAGCCGTTTTCATCCAGCAGGGCACGGAATGCGTACATCGCCTGGTCGTATCCGCCCGCCACGGTCTGATAACGCGTGACGCCCAGGCGGAGGGTTTGCCCCGGCCGAAGGCGGCCCAAATCCGACGGTTCGCCGTCGATCATCCGCGTGCCGCCGAAGTGCAGCACGGTGCCGCCCGGCTGTTTTTCAGTAGCGAGGATGCTCCACTGCATGTTCTCTTGGTCGAACTTGAAAATCCCCAACGTGTGCGCGCCGTGTGTCCACGCCCAGCCCTCCGACTGCCGATGACTGGCGGGGATGCGCCGGTAATGCTGGTCGAAGTCGACGTGCATCTCGTAGCCCGGCGTGCCAATCAGTTCGGCGGTCGAGAAATCGTTGTAATGCGGCTTGAGATCGTCGGGCTTGCTGCGGAAGGGGACGGCCACGAAGCGATCGCCAGCCAACTCGGGCAACACCTTCCCCGACTTATCGGCCACGCGCCGCGCGAAGCCCGTTTCCAAGTCGGAAAGCCGTATGCCGGCCCGGCTGTGGTTGTGGACCACGAGCCGTTCCTCCATAATCGGCCGATCGGCGGGCAAGTCGAAACTGTGCTCGACATCCAGTCCGGCGAGCTTGCCGAGGATGGTCAGCCGCCGCGGCCCACCGGTCGCCGAGTCGCCAACGACCTCGATGCAAACGCTTCGCAATCCGCAGTAGGCCGCGGTCTTTTGGCCCTCGCGCCGCTCCGCCCGGTAGAGATACGGCCCGTGAGCGAGCCGCAGGCCGGTCTGCTGGTCGTCCAGGGTGACGATGACCCGTTCCCGACCATGGCTCCCGCCCGTCTCGCACGCGACGACAAGACGGTAGGCCGCATTGGCCAACGCGTGCTGCGACCGCGCGGAAGCGTGCGGAGGAGAGGAAAAATCGCCGGCCCCCACCCTCGCACAGCAGCCGACCAAGACCAAGATGAGCACTGCAACGGCGGATTTCCAGTTCATGGCGTTCTCCCCGGGGATTGTTGCGCCAGCGCAAACAGTGGCCTTCAGGAGGCTGCCGCTCGATCCTCGATTCGCCATTCTAGATGCGGCCGCACCGGCACGGAAGTGGCTGCTGCCTGCGGCTTTCTCACACGTGGACTTTTGCAAAATGATGCGCGCTCGCGTGTGTTCCTCTCTCCCTCCGGGAAAAGACCGGGGTGAGGGGATGCTGGCAAAGCCCGGAGAGACAAGAAGCCGAATTTGGTTCCAATCCCCCCTCACTCTAGCCGTCTCCCCGAGGGAGAGGGGACCTTCAATCGGTTGCGACGCCGCCGGAGATCGGATACCCTTCTAGAAATGAAGGGTCCTGGTGGCATCGGTCGGTTCTTTCGTCTCTTGGCATCCTTGCGGCTGGCGGTGGGGTTGCTGGCGCTGGACGCCGCCGTCTTGGCATGGGCTACGCTGGTGGAGAGCCGCGACGGGGCGGCGGCGGCCCATTTTGGCATCTACGATACCGGCTGGTTCTTGGCCTTGAATGTGGCCCTGGCCGTCAACATCCTGGGGGCATTATGGGTGCGATTGCCTTGGAAACGGCATTGGGGCTTCGCCGTCGTTCACCTCGGCATCCTCCTGCTGCTGGCTGGCTGTCTGATCACCCGGCTCGACGGCATCGAGGCCCAGTTGCCGATCTTCGAGGGGCAGGCCGCCCATCGGGCCTACACCGGCGGCCGGCATTTCGAACTTCGGGTGACGGCGAACAAGCCGGCGGACAAGGTTGGCAGCGGAGCCAACCCCAGCGTTGCCGGCGGAGCAAACCTCGGCCAGGTAATCCACATTCCCTTCATCGCCGGACCGTTCCCCTGGGCGGCTTACGCGCGGAGGTCCTGGTTTCCCTGGCGGCTGGCGCGGCGGACCCAAGGTCGCATCTACGACCGCGATGGCCTGGTGTTGGAGGCCCTCGGCTACACGGACGATCCCGAGCCCTCTGCGCGGGTGCGGCTGACGGTCGACGGCAAGGCCCAGGAGTTCGACCTGCTCGAAGCCGAGAGCGAGCCGCCAGCCGACCAACCGCACGCGGTCAAATCGGGCCAACGCAGCGTCTCGATCACTCTGCGGCCTAACGAAATCGATTTGGGTTTCCAGGTGTACTTGCGGCGGTTCCGCCGGAAGCTCGATCCGGGCAGCGGCATGCCGTCGCATTACTCGAGCCTGGTCGATCTTCTGGACCGTGGCGATCCGCCGCGACCGCTCTTCCAGAACGTGCTCATCACCCTGAACGCCCCGGTCGATGTTGCCGATCCGATTTCCGGGCGGTCGTGGCGATTGTTCCAGGCGAGTTTTAACGGGCCCTGGAAACCGGGCGACCCGGAGTTCGACCAGCTCGCGGGACGGGATCCTCACCGCAGTCAGATCTACCTCTCTCAACTGAGCGCCAACTATGATCCCGGCCGCGGAGCCAAGTATTTTGGCTGCCTGATGATCGTCGCGGGAATGATGATCGTCTACGGTCTGTCGAGACGCTCGGCGCCGCCAGGGACTCTACAGAGGGGTACCGAGCACCATTCTCGCCAGCATACTCCCGATAGCGGGTCTCCTCCCGCTGCGCTGGTAGCCCGGCCGTGCCGGTGATAGGAGCGATGCGGGTTGCGCGGCCATCTTGCCGCCTGGTTTCCCACCGTCGAATCGCCCCGCCCGCTGAGTTCAAGCTACCCTTAAACAAAGGGCGATCCACGGCTGGGGCGATGGTGCGCGACGCCATGCGACAATGGTTGTGACATGACCACAGCCGATTCTAAAATCAAGGTTCTGCTGGTCGACGACGATCCGGCCATGCGCCGGATCCTCTCGCGCTGGTTGGCGCGGGGGGGGTATCCGGTGCAGGTGGCTTCGGACGGCCAAGAGGCGCTCGAGGCCGTCGAACGGGACTGCCCCGACGTTATTCTGACGGACTGGGAGATGCCGCGGATGAGCGGACTGGACCTGTGCCGCCGCGTGCGGGCCATGCCGTTGGACCATTACGTTTACATCCTCTTTCTCACCGTTCGCTCGGCCTCGCTGGAGCTGGTCTCAGCCATGGAAGCCGGGGCCGACGATTTCTTGAGCAAGCCCGTGCTGGAAGCCGAATTGCTGGCCCGGTTGCGGTCTTGCACCCGCGTGCTCGAGCTGGAGCGACGGCTGACCTTGATGGCCCGCACCGATCCGCTCACCGGCCTGCTCACCCAACGGAGCTTTTACGAAGGCCTGGAGAAGGAATGGCAGCGGGCCAAGCGGTTTCACGTGCCGTTGAGCTGCGTGATGCTCGACCTCGACTTCTTTAAGCGGGTCAACGACATCCACGGCCATCAGGCCGGGGACGTGGTGCTGAAATCCATGGCCCAATTGTTGCTGGAAGGCTGTCGGGCCAGCGACTCGGTGTGCCGCTATGGCGGCGAGGAGTTTTGCGTCATGCTCCCCGAGACCCGCGAAGCCGACGCCGTTTCCTGGGCCGAACGCGTGCGGGCCCGCCTCTCGTCCCTGGTGATTCCCATCGGGCCGAGCGAGGTCCGTCTCAGCGGCAGTCTGGGGGTGGCCGAACGCTACGACGAAACCCGCAGCGCCGAGCAATTGGTGGACCTGGCCGACCAGGCCCTGCTCTACGCCAAACGCTCCGGCCGCGATCGAGTGGTTGCCTACCAGACCGTTTCGGACGCGGTGAATCCCGGCGGGCTGCAACCCGCCTTCTGGGACGATGTCTTCGCTGGGGCGACCGCCGGGCAGGTCATGGCTCCGCTGGACACCCTGCTCTACGAGACGGATACCATCGACCGGGCGGCTGATTTCTTTGCCCGCACCGGCGTCAACTCGACCCCGGTGGTCGACGGGCGGGGGAAGCTGTGCGGGGTTTTGTCGGAAAAGGATCTGATGCCCAACATGGTCCAGGCAAGTCTTTGGCAACAGCCGGTGCGGAGCGTGATGCGGCCGCACGTGGTGTGCTACCCCGAGGACACCCTCATCCGCCCGATCTACGAGTTCCTCTGCCGGGTTTCCATTCGCCGGGTGGTCGTTGTCAAGGACGGCAGGCCGACCGGGACCATCAGTCGCAGCACCTTGTTGCACTGGTGCCGCAAGGCTCTTCGCCGACCGGCGACTGCGGGCCTGTAGAAGCGGCGTCTCGCCGCTTTCTCCCGAACGTGGTGGTCCCGATGCGCGGACCGCAAAACGTACTAAGCGGCCGTCCAAGAACAAGTTGGGGACTGTCCCAATTTTCGTCCGACGAAAATGGGACTGTCCCCTTGGCGAAAGTGGAAGTTATTAACGGACGGCCGCTAAACGACGCGGCGAGACGCCGCGTCTACGGCGACAACCATCGCCGGCGGAGGTAGCACACCAGGCAGGGCATTTGCACCATGCCGCCGCACCCCGGACAACGCCGGGGTAGCCCCGAGGGCGGCTGGAAGCCGCGGTAGTGAACCGCTGGTCGCCGAGAGTAAGCCGGCCGCCGGCCGCGAGCAACCGCGTTGACGGTCCCTCGGCTGACCCCCAACCGCCGGGCAATGCCGCGCTGCGAAGACTGTCGTTCGCCCAGCATCCGATAGATTTCCTCAATGACTGCCGCTGCGATCATGGTTCGGCCCTCCTGCAGGAACTCAGTTCGTCCCGATTCCAACCCACGCAGGCATCCTAGCGTATACTGTACGTATGTACAATAACCCTCTTGGACAGGAACGGCGGTTTTCTGCCCGTGCGGGGTGGGGGGGGAGTGAGGCGTCGGACGCGAGGCAACCCGTTCGTCGTAGAGCGACGACGCGATGGCAGTGGCCGATTTCAGCCCGCCGTGGCGATTGCGGAGTCAGATATCGTCGCGTAGCGACGACTGAAGCTGGGCGCGTCTCAAGCGTCGCTACGCGACGCCGGAAGACTTCCCGTATTACTTAAACCGTGGGTTGAAACCCACGGCTACCGTCAAACGTCGCTCCGCGACGTGCGGCAGATTCCATCCCTCACTCTGGCAAACCCTGTCGGGCGCCCAAGATGTGCCTCAATCCGCGGCCGGCTCGTCTCGGGCGGGCGCCTCCTGCCGGGCCGCCCCGATCGCCTGGCGGAGCGTCTCACGCATCAGCTCGGCCGGGCCGGCCATGCCGGTGAAGTGCTCAAACTGCAAGCAGGCCTGGCGGACGAACATGTCTACCCCGGTAATCACCGTGCAGTTGCGACTGCGGGCATCCTTCACCAGCAAGGTGTTCTCGGGATTGTAGACCACGTCGAAGACGATCGTCGGCGCCCGCAAATAATGCTTGTCGTACGGGGTCTCATCGACATTCGGGTGCATGCCCAGCGGAGTGCAATTAACGACCAGGTCAGCGGGCACGGTGTGCCGAGCGGCCCACTCGACGGTGCGGCAGTCGAAGAGCTTGCCCATCGCCTCCGCCTGTTGCGGCACTCCGTCGGTCACCACCACCCGCATCTGACGGCGCACCAGGCCATAGACAATGGCCTTGCCCACCCCGCCCGCCCCCAGCACCAAGGCGGTCTTGCCGCCGAGGGAACTCGTCGGGCGCTGCGGCCCGCGGAGGACCGCATCCAGACTGTCCATGGCGGCACAGTAATCGGTGTTGAATCCCCGCCGCTGCGGGCCGTCGAACACGACCGTGTTGGCGGCCCCGATGCCCTGGACCGCCTCATCGACCTCGGTGAGTGCCCGGAGCACCGCTTCCTTGTGCGGGATGGTAACGCTCAGGCCGCGGAGGTCCAGTTCCTTGGCGTCGTCGAGGAACGGCCGCAGGTCCTCGCGGGGCACGCGAATCGGAATATACACCTTGTTCAACTGGTTCTGTTGGAAACCGGCGTTGTGGATCAGCGGGCTGAGGCTGTGGCCGACGGGGTCGGCGATCACCCCATAGACCTCGGTGTCGGCACGGATCTGGTCGTAATGATAGACCTCGGTCATCTGCTGGAAGCTGAGCTGCCCCGGCGCCAACACCCGCTCCTGGTGGAAGGTGGCGAAGGTAAAAGGGGCCCCGAACTTGCCGGCCAGGATTCGCGAGGGGATGCCGATGTCGCCCATGCACAGGCCGACCGTCGGCACCCGGCTGCCGCGGATCAGCCGCAGCATCCGCAGGTTGTCGTGCGGACGGTTGGCCATGGTGCTGATCTTCACGATGTCGGCGTCCAGCCCGCAGAGCCGGCGGTGAATGTTCTCCAGATCGTCGGGCGTCTTTTGGAAATCGTGCAGGCTGACGATGCGTTTGGTGCGGCCGAAGCGGGGGATGGAGGCGGCGATGTCCTCCTCCAGATCGACATACTCGACCCCCTCGGCAATCGCGGTCCGCAACAACAACTGCCGTTGGGCCTCGCTGCCGGTGAACTTGCCGCCGTCGATAGGCCGCCGGCAGGAGACCACCACCGGGCACGGCCGGTCGACGATCAGCCGCTTCAAGTTCACGCTGCCCACGATGTAGTCCAAACGGAGCTCGACCAACCGGGCGCCTTGCTCGACCAGGTGCCGATGTTCCGCAACCACATGGCGATGCCGACCGCGGCCAATGCTGACGCAGATCATGGGGGGATTAGGGAACAGAGGTCAGGGATTAGAGACCGAGGGTGAGGCTTGGCGGCTGCTTCGCTGTTCGGCTTTCCGCTTTGTCCACAGCCGCTATTGTGGCGAATACGGGGCGGGAACGCAAACCCGCCGGCTGGCGGGGGAGGACTTCGCGCGTCAAGTACCAAATCCAAAGCACCAAATCCCAAACAAATTCAAATCTTGAAAACGCAAGAATGCTCCACGTACCAGGTTTCGATCCTTGGCCATTTGGTCGTTGGAATTTGTTTGATCTTTGGTATTTGGAGCTTGGAATTTGTCCGGTTTACCGGTGCGCAGTCCCTCAGCTCTGGTGGGTCGACGGCTTGGCCAGCGCAATGGCGGTGGCGGTGGCGTAGGTCCGGCAGTGGGAGATGCTGACCAGAATGTCGCTCACCCCCAATCGCTCCACCAGCTCCCGCACTCCCCCGCGCAAACACACCACCGGCCGCCCGCCCGAGTTGTTGCGGACCTCGATGTCGCACCAGGTAATGCCCCGCTGCCATTTGCTGCCCAACGCCCGAAGGATGGCTTCCTTGGCGGCCCACCGCCCGGTGAAATGCTGGGTGGTTTGGGTGCGATGTCGGCAATAGCGGATCTCCTCGGGCGTATAGACCCGATTGACGAACAGCTCTCCGTGCCGCTCGATCAGGCGGGCGATCCGCAGACATTCGGTGATGTTGGTGCCGATGCCAAGGATGTGGGCCATGCGCGATCGCTATTCTTCCTCATCGGTTTCACTGGCGACCGTGTCCAGGGCGGCGGCCACCTGGCCGCGTCCTGCCGCATCCAGCCAGAATTGCACCACCGACAAACGGCCTTGGGCGTCTTCCCAGGAAAGCTCGCAGCAGGTGGCGCTGCAGCCGCCGTGGCAATTCGACAGCCGATACCGCCGCGAGCGAGTCTGCGGCGGCAGGACCACGCCGGCCAGCCGGGCCAACCGTGCGGACGTGGGGAGGTCGATCTTGCCGTTGCGGGTCACGCGATACCAGGTGCGACAACGGTCGCAATAGGGCGTGTGCATTGCCGGAACGGTCACCGCCACCGCTGCCGCGACCGTCAGACCCGCGTCAACAACCCAACTGAGCCACACGAGCCAGGCGGGGGCAGGATAGCCTAGTAGCGACGGCCTGCCCAGACGGACTTGGCTTTGGAGGTATTGCCCGAAGCTGGGGACCATCCGGTCGACCACGGCCGACCAGTCGTGGCCGGCCGGCAGGGCTTGAAACGCTTTTCCACGATGCCAGTAGTAGCTATCCAGGTAGGTTACGTAGTGCTGGCCGAGGGCCGCCACCGACCCGGCCAGCAACACGCTGGCGACGATCGTCGCTCGGTGCCCGATCTGGGCGATGCGAACCAGGCCGACGACTGCGATTCCCGTGCCGGCGCCGATCAAGAGGGGAAACACAACGACGGGCGCCAGGTAATTCTGGGCCACTTCCGCCCACCAGGCCCAAAGTCCACCGATCACCAGCCCGCCCAGTCCGCCCACCGCCAAGCCATACCAACTCCACGGTCGTTTCAGGGTCGGTGGCGGCCGGTCCAGAGGCTGAGGTTGCGGATCGCCCATGCTTCTTATGCTAAAGCAGTTCGATAGCGGTGAGAAGACCATTGGAGCGGAGCCCAAAGCCACGCGGTCTGGCCGGCAGCAAGGACTCCCCACCCTACTTCCCCCACATCCTTGGGTCAAACAAGAGGTCTTCTTGTTGCTCGGACGTGCCGAAGATGCCGATTTTGGCGGGCGGAGGAGCAATTGTCTGAGTTCGGCGTTGCTTGGGCTCTGCGTCCTCGTTTGCGCCATTGCCACCGGAGGCGGATTTGCGACCTAGACTAGCTATAGGGGGCAGTGAAGCGGCTCCCCGGAAATGCGCGTCTATGTCAGGCATGATCTCTTGCCCACTGCGTCGCTCCTCGGCACACCGGAAAGGGACGGCCGCCGTGGAGTTGGCGGTCTGTCTGCCGCTGCTGATGATCGTGGCGGTGGGGTCGATCGAGGCCACCAACGCGATTTTTCTCAAAGAGCACCTGACCTCGGCGGCCTATGAAGCCGCCCGCATGGTCACCGCCCCCGGGCAGACCGCGGCGGCCGCCACCACCGCGGCCCAAAACGTCCTTAACCAGTTTGGAATCTCAGGCGGCACGATCACCATCACCCCAACCGTCACCAGCTCGACGCCCACCGGCACCCAGGTGACGGTCACGGTGAGCGCCCCGTTGAGTTCTAATTCCTGTATGCAGCCGTTTATCGTCGGCAAGGCAATCAGCAGCGTCGGGGCAAGGGTGGTCATGGATCATCAATAGGGGAATCAACGTTTGTATTCGTCACGCCGGCCATGCTTCGCATGGTGCCCGGTGACGTTTTCCTTACGCGGATCGCGAGGGGTACCCTGCCTTTTTTCAAACGGAGGTCGGCAATGGGCACTAGGCTTGGATTCGGGGACCGGTGGCGAGCGCGGCGGCGAAGGGGAGCGATCATCGTGCTGGTGGCGCTGGCGCTGGTGATCCTCTTTGCGGCGGCGGCCTTTTCGGTCGATATCGCCTACATGTTCCTGGCCGAGGAGCAACTCCACGCGGCCACCGACGCCGCCGCGAAGGCGGCCGTGGTTTCGCTCTCGCAAGGCAGTGACCAGCATACGGCCACGAACACGGCCATCAGCTACGCCGCCGCCAACGTAGTCTGCGGAAAGCCGTTGACGATTACCGCCGACAACGTCAGCCTGGGCAAAGTGGCCTATTCGCAGAGCGGCCTGTGGTCCTTCGTGGCCGCGGGCACGCCCACCGCCGCCGCCCAGGTGACGGCCACCGTCTCGGTGCCGCTGTTCTTCGCCCCGCTGTTGGGGACCCCCACCTTTTCGCCGATCAAGACCTCCACCGCGGCCTTCGTGCGAAACAAGTGGTGCTTCGTCTTCGACCGCTCCGGATCGATGTGTTTTGACATGTCCGGCACCGATTGGCAGTACCCTCCCAGGTTGGGCTACCATTACGGCTATCCTCGTTCTCCTTACGTGCCCAATGGGGCCCAGAGCCGCTTGGCCAATCTCCGCACCGGCGCCAACACCTTCTTGACGGCCCTGACCAATTCGCCGGGCGGCACGGCCGAGAATCAAGTGGCCATGATCAC
>JAJYGU010000228.1 GCA_021784975.1 Planctomycetota bacterium | reverse complement strand
CAAGCAGTACGAAAAGGAACTGCGCAAACTGCAAACCGAATTATGCCGCCTGCAGGAGTGGGTAAAGCTCAAGGGACTGCGGGTGATGGTGGTCTTTGAAGGCCGCGACGCGGCCGGCAAGGGGGGGACCATCAAGGCCATCACGGAGCGCGTCAGCCCGCGGGTGTTCCGGCTGGTTGCCCTACCGGCCCCCTCGGACCGCGAGAAGTCGCAGATGTACCTGCAGCGCTACATGCAGCACTTTCCGGCGGCCGGGGAAGTGGTGATTTTCGACCGCAGTTGGTACAATCGCGCCGGGGTGGAACGGGTGATGGGCTTCTGCTCCGAGCCGGAATATCAGCGATTCCTGGAGAATTGCCCGATTGTCGAAAAGTACATCGTTGACGGCGGGATCATTCTGATCAAGTTTTGGCTGGAGGTGGGCCAGGAGGAACAACAACGGCGGTTCGCGGCTCGCATCCATGACCCGATGCGTCAATGGAAGTTGAGCCCGATGGACCTTGAATCCTATGCCCGTTGGTATGCCTATTCGCGGGCCCGCGACCGAATGCTGGAAGCAACCGACACCGAATACGCGCCCTGGTATCTGGTGCGATCGGACGACAAGAAGCGGGCCCGGCTGAACTGCATAGCCCACCTACTCAGTCTGATCCCCTACCGAGAGGCAGGGGGCAAGAAAGTGAAGCTACCCAAACGGTCGAACACGGGCAAGTATGACGACCAGGCGACCTTGGAGGGCCGTCGCTTCGTGCCGGAGAGATATTAAAACGCACAAGGATTCCCGAATATGTCGCATCCTTATCTCTGCCAAGCGATGGGCGTGGGCATTGTCCTGATGGGCCTGGCAGTCGCAGGCTGCGGCCACTCAAGCCGCCCCGAGAAACCCAAACAGGTGCCGCGGGTCACCGTGGCCCACCCGCTCGTCCGCAGCCTGACGGATGAGGACGATTACAACGGCTGGCTCGAGGCCTCGCAGACGGTCGAGGTCCGCGCCCGAGTTCGCGGGCAGATCCAAAAGGTTGGCTTCAAGGACGGGGACTACGTCCGGAAGGACCAGTTGTTGTTCCAACTCGACCCCCGTCCCTTCCAAGTGGCCATCGACGAAGCGGAAGCCGAGGCGAAGGCCCTGGACGCCCAAAAGATTGCCGCGGAAAAGAACGTGGCACGGCTGCAGGTCTTGCTCAAGGCGAATGCCACCTCGGCCTCGGAATACGAAGAAGTCTTGGCCGACGCCCAGTCCTACACGGCTCGCATCGCCGCCAAGAAACAGCTTACCGAGCGGTATAAGTTGGACCTCGAATTCGCTAGGATCACCGCCCCGATCGCCGGTCGGATCGGCCGGGCGATGCTCTCCGAGGGCAATCTGGTCAATGCCGGCGGAAGCGATCCGCTGTTGGCGACGATTGTCGCGGTGGAGCCGATCTACGTGGATTTCAACGTCGACGAGCGGGCCATGCAGCGGTACCAGGCGATCGGCGCGGCCAAGACGGGTAAGGGCGAGAAGCCGCTGCTCCGCGACCAGAAAATCCCCTTTTCCTTCGGCCTCGACACCGAAACCGGATTTCCCCATCAAGGTCGCATCATCTTCGCCGACAATAAGTATACCGAAGGTACGGGCACGATTTTGGTCCGTGGTGAGGCCAAGAATCCCGGCGGGCGACTCATCCCTGGTTCGCGGGTCCGCGTGCGGGTGCCGGTAAGCGACCAGTACAGGGCGATCGTGGTGCCGGATACGGCCGTGCTCGCAGACCAGGATCGGCGGTACCTGCTCGTGCTGGGCAAAGACAGCTTGGTTCTCCGCCGCGACATCAACCCCGGGCGGCTCCTCGACGACGGCATGCGGGTCCTGCTGCCCGAACCCGGCGCCGAGAAGACGGCGGGCACGAAAGATTGGGTTAAGAGCTGGGAGAAGGAGTGGGTGATCACCGATGGTCTCCAGCGTGCGCGAATCAACTACCCGGTTCAGCCTTTGGACTCCAGGGGGCAACCGATCGACGCAGCGGGGAAGGCACAGTAAGGCATTTTGAGAACTGCCCGAGGCTCACCTCATGTTTGCTCGCTTCTTCGTGGATCGCCCGACCTTCGCCACCGTACTCTCCTTGGTGATTGTGATCCTTGGCCTGGTGGCCCTTACCCGCCTGCCCATCGCCCAGTATCCCGAAGTCGCCCCGCCGACCATCCAGGTCTCGGCTGTCTATCCGGGGGCCGATGCGGAAACGGTGGCCACCACGGTCGCCACTCCTATCGAGCAGGAAGTCAACGGCGTGGAGCGGATGCTCTACATGGCCTCGCGCTGTACCAACGATGGCCAGATGTTTCTCGATGTGACCTTCGAGCTGGGGACCGATTTGGACACGGCCCAGGTGCTGGTGCAGAACCGGGTCTCCGTGGCCGAGGCCAAGCTGCCCGAAGAGGTCAAACGCATCGGCGTGACCACCAAGAAGAAGTCGCCCAGCATCTTGCTGTGCGTCAACCTCGTCTCCGGCAAGAGGCCGGACGGGAGCTTCTACTACGATCAGCTCTACCTAAGTAACTACGCCACGCTGAGCGTGAAGGACGACCTGGCCCGCGTCAAAGGGGTGGGCGACGTGACCTTCCTTGGCCCGCGCGACTACAGCATGCGCATCTGGCTGGACCCGCAGAAGCTCGCCTCGCTGGGCATGACGGCCGGCGACGTGATCAAGGCCATCCGCGAACAGAACGTCCAGGTGGCCGCCGGACGGCTGGGTCAGCCCCCGGTCCCCGCCGGGGCAAACGTCCCCTTTCAACTGGTCATCAAGACCCAGGGACGCCTTAGCGGCGCACAGCAGTTCGACAACATCGTCGTCAAGGCCGGCTCGAGAGGCGACGTGGTCAGGCTCCGGGACGTCGTCGGCAAACCGGAACGTGATGCGGAGGGGCGGATTGAGAAAGGCATCGAACTGGGGGCCAAGAACTACGACGTCAACAGCTACCTCGACGGCGATCCCTCGGTCACCCTGGCCGTGTTCCAGTTGCCAGGCTCAAACGCCTTGCAAACCGCCGACCAGATCAAGGCCAAGATGAAGGAGCTGAAGGCCAAGTTCCCCCAAGGCGTCGATTACAAGATCGTCTACGATACCACCGTGTTCATCAACGAATCGGTCCACGAGGTGTACAAGACCCTGTTCGAGGCCTTCGTTCTGGTGTTCATCGTGGTGTTGGTCTTCTTGCAGGACTGGCGGGCGACCCTCATGCCCATGATCGACGTGCCGGTCTCGCTGATTGGCACCTTTGCCGTCATGGCCCTGTTGGGCTTTTCGCTCAACAACCTCACTCTGTTTGGCCTGGTGTTGGCCATCGGCATCGTGGTGGATGACGCCATCGTGGTCGTCGAGAACATCGAACGCTGGATGGCCAAGGGCCTGCCGCCCCGCGAGGCCACCATCAAGGCCATGGACGAGATCACCGGCCCGGTCATCGCTATCACCTTGGTGCTCAGTTCGGTGTTCATCCCCACCGCCTTCCTGGCCGGCATCACCGGGCAATTCTACCGGCAATTCGCGCTGACCATCGCCGCCTCGACGATTATCTCGGCCGTCAACGCCATGACCATGGCCCCCGCCCGCGCCGTGACCCTCATCAAGCCGCACGTTCACGGCCAAGAGAGCCAACGCGAGGCGATGCCGCGGTGGGGCCTCGCACTGTTGATTGGATACCTGGTCTATTGGCTCGTCGGCCCGCTGGTCATGGCCACGCTCGGCCTTTCCTCGCCTGGGGGCGAACACGGGGCCGAAGCGGCTGAGGCGGCGGCCCATTCCCTAGTCGCCGTCTGGAGCGTGCGGTTGTTGCTGTTTGCCGCCGGAAGTCTGTTGGGCTGGTTTGTCGCACCGCCGGTCAACACGCTGCTCAACCGGTTCCTGGCCGCTTTTAACTGGGTCTTCGATCGGCTCGCCAACGGCTACGGCCGACTGGTCCGTGGATTGCTGCCCGTCTCGTTGGTCCTCCTGCTGGTCTACGGCGGGCTGCTGGCCATGACCGGGATGGGCTTCAAGATCGTACCCAAGGGATTCATCCCCGACCAGGACAAGGGCTACCTGGTGGTCAATGTGCAACTCCCCGACGGCGCCAGCCTGGAGCGCACCGACCGCCTGGTGACAGAACTCAGCAAAATCGCCCTGGATACCAGGGGCATCGCTCACGTGATCGCCGTTCCGGGTTACTCCACGCTGCTGAGCACCAACATCAGCAACGTGGGCGGCATGTTCGTGATCCTCGATCCGTTTGAGGAGCGTAAGGAACACGCGGAGTTGCAGGGCCGCCGCATCACCGCCGAGTTGCGGAAGAAGTTCGACGCCTTCCAGGAGGCAAATATCGGCGTCTTTGGGGCCCCGCCGGTCGAAGGCCTGGGTTCCACCGGCGGCATCAAACTGCAAATCCAGGACAAACGCGATGCCGGTCTCCGCGCCTTGCAAGCAACGGTGGAAGCGACCGCCGACGCAGGCCGGCGCCAGCCGGGCATCGCCGCCCTGATCTCCACCTTCAGCGTCAATCAGCCGCAACTGTTCGTCGACATCGACCGCGACAAGGCCAAGGCCCAGGGCGTGTCCTTGGACGACCTCAACAACACCTTACAATCCTACCTCGGCTCCTACTACGTCAACGATTTCACTTTCCAGAACCGCAATTGGCAAGTCAACATCCAGGCCGACCCGAAATACCGCATGCAGGTCGAAGACATCGGCCGGCTGGAGGTCCGTAACGCCAAGGGGGACCGCGTGCCGCTGGCCACCTTGATTCATGTCAGGAACGTTTCCGGACCGGCGATTGTCAATCACTACAACCTCTACCCCTCGGCTGAGATTACCGGCATCCTCGCACCCGGTACCAGTTCGCGCCAGGGCATCGACATCATGGACCGTGTCGCCGGCGAGCAACTCCCTTCGACCATGGGTTACGAGTGGACCGAACTGAGCTTCCAGGAGTTGCTGGCCGAGAAGGACCTGCTCGCCAAGCTGGTCTTCCCGCTTGCCGTGCTCTTCGTGTTCATGGTCTTGGCTGCCCAGTATGAAAGCTGGTCGTTGCCGCTGGCCATCTTGCTGATCGTGCCGATGTGTTTGCTTTCCGCCCTGCTCGGCCTGTGGATGGTGCGGCTCGACAACAACATCTTCGCCCAGATCGGCTTTGTGGTGCTGATCGGGCTGGCGGCAAAGAACGCGATCTTGGTGGTGGAATTCGCGAAGCAGTTGGAGGACGCTGGCAAGAGCCGGCTGGAGGCCGTGGTCGAGGCCTCGCGCACACGGCTTCGTCCCATCCTCATGACTGCGTTCGCGTTTATCCTTGGCGTGGTCCCTTTGGCAGTGGCCAAGGGGGCGGGCGCCGAAATGCGGGTCCCTCTGGGAATAGCCGTCTTCAGCGGAATGTTGGGCGTGACCTTCTTCGGGCTGGTCTTCACCCCCGTCTTCTACTCGATCATCATGCGGCTTGCCGGAAGACCGCCCTCGGCAGCGGCTCACACCGCACCAGCCAACGAAGACAAGCCGACGTGATTCCGCAGTAAGTCGGCCACGAGCAGTCCAAGCCAATCCCACGCCTAAGCTATAGCCTGCGCTTCCTGGTCCGGCGGAGAATGGGAAAGCCTTTTTCAGAAAGCTGGTTCTTGCCCGATTTTCCACCTATGATCAAGCCGCTCACACTCCCTGATACTGCAGAGTACGGCCCCCTTGAACAGGCCGGCCAGCGTATGCTAACATAAAGAAATTTTGGGCGCCGTCGCCCCCAACCGCGCGGGACAGCCTGCGAATTGCGTGAGTAAGGAAACTGCATCGTGCCGCGGCGTGACGACATCAAGAAGATCCTGCTGATTGGCTCCGGGCCGATCATCATCGGTCAGGCCTGCGAGTTCGACTACTCCGGCACCCAGGCCTGCAAAGCCCTCCGCGAAGAGGGCTACGAGGTGGTGTTGGTCAATTCCAACCCGGCCACCATCATGACCGACCCGGAGATGGCCGACCGGACGTACATCGAGCCGCTTACCTGGGAGATCGTCGAAAAGGTGATCGCCGCCGAGCGGCCCGACGCCTTGCTGCCCACCCTCGGCGGCCAGACTGGCCTGAACCTGGCGATGGACCTCTGGCGGCACGGCGTGCTGCAGCAGTACCAGGTTGAAATGATCGGCGCCACCGCCGAGGTGATCGCCAAGGCCGAGGAGCGCGACCAGTTTAAGGCGGCCATGGAGCGGATCGGCTTGGAGGTCTGCCGCGGGGAAACGATCGGCAGTCTCGACGAGGCCCGCCGCGTGGTGCAACATATCGGACTGCCGTGCGTAGTGCGGCCGAGCTTCACCCTGGGCGGAACCGGTTCCAGCGTCGCCTACAATCGCGAGGAGTTCGAGCAGCGGGTCAGCCACGGCCTGGAGAAGTCGCCGATCCACCAAGTGCTGCTGGAAGAGTCGATCATCGGCTGGAAAGAATACGAGATGGAGGTGATGCGCGATAAGGATGACAACGTGGTCATCATTTGCTCCATCGAGAATTTCGATCCGATGGGCGTGCACACCGGCGACTCGATCACCGTCGCCCCCGCCCAAACACTGACCGATAAAGAATACCAGCGGATGCGCGACGCCTCGATCGCCGTGATGCGGGAGATCGGGGTGGAGACCGGCGGCTCGAACATCCAGTTCGCCGTCGATCCACGCAACGGCCGGATGGTGGTCATCGAGATGAATCCTCGCGTCAGCCGCTCCAGCGCGCTGGCCTCGAAGGCCACCGGCTTTCCCATCGCCAAAATCGCCGCCAAGCTGGCGGTGGGCTACCGGCTGCACGAACTGCCCAACGACATCACTCGCGAAACCATGGCCTGCTTCGAGCCGACGATCGACTACGTGGTAACCAAGGTGCCGCGGTTCGCCTTCGAGAAATTCCCCGAGGCTGATGCCACGCTGAGCACCCAAATGAAAAGCGTCGGCGAGACGATGGCCATCGGCCGGACCTTCAAGGAATCGTTCCAAAAAGCGTTGCGCGGGCTGGAGGTGGGCAGTTTCGGCTTCGGCGGCGACGGCAAAGACCTCTGGGGCACCGCCGAGCAGCCGACCATTGAAGAAATCTACTCCAAGCTGGCCGCGCCCAACGATCAGCGGGTTTGGTACCTCCGCTACGCGATCAAGCAGGGGCTCTCGCTGGAAGAAATCCACGAGCTGACCGGCATCGACCCCTGGTTTCTGGAGAACCTCAAGCAGATCGTGGAGATGGAAGACTATCTCCGCGGGCTGGGCGGCCTCCAGAACTGCGACGACGGCACTCTGCGCCGCGCCAAGCAGTTCGGCTTCTCGGACCGCCAACTGGCCACCCTGTGGAACGCCGCCGAGATGGACATCCGCGAGGAGCGCAAGCGGCGGGGCATCGTGGCTACCTTCAAATCGGTCGACACCTGTGCCGCCGAGTTCGAGGCCTACACCCCGTATTATTACTCAACCTATGAAGACGAGGACGAAACCCCGCCCAAGCCGCCGGGCCAGCGGCGGGTGATGATCCTCGGCGGCGGACCCAACCGCATCGGGCAGGGCATCGAGTTCGACTATTGCTGCTGCCACGCCAGCTTCGCGCTCCGCGAACTGGGCATCGAGTCGATTATGGTCAACTCGAACCCGGAGACGGTCAGCACCGACTACGATACCTCCGACCTGCTGTTCTTCGAGCCGTTGACCACCGAAGACGTGCTGAACATCTGCGACCGAGTGGATCCCGACGGGGTCATCGTGCAATTCGGCGGGCAGACGCCGTTGAACCTCGCCCGCGCGCTGAGCAACGCCGGCGTGCCGATCATCGGCACCAGCGTAGACACCATCGAAGACGCCGAAGACCGCGAGAAGTTCAAGAATATCCTGCACCGCCTCGACCTGAAACAGCCGGCCAGCGGCATTGCCCGCACCATGTCGCAGGCCCGCGCCGAGGTGGCCAAGGTGGGCTTTCCCTGTCTGGTGCGGCCCAGCTTTGTGCTCGGCGGCCGGGCGATGGAGATCTGCTACGACGCCGCCCAGTTCGAGCGATTCGTGGCTGCCGCTTTCCTGGTCTCGCAGGGGCAGCCGGTGCTCATCGACCGTTTCCTGGAAGACGCTACCGAGGTGGACGTAGATGCCATCGCCGACGGCGACCAGGTGATCGTGGCCGGGGTGATGGAGCACATCGAAGAGGCCGGCGTTCACTCGGGCGATTCGGCCTGCGCCATCCCGCCCTACAGCCTGCCCGGCCCAGTCGTGGCCGAGATCCGTGAAGCCACCTGCCGGCTGGCCCGCCGCCTGAATGTCAAAGGCCTGATGAACATTCAATACGCGGTGAAACGCGAAGAGGGCCGGCCGAATGTGTATGTGTTGGAGGTCAACCCGCGGGCAAGCCGGACTGTCCCCTTTGTCTCAAAAGCCACCGGCATGCCCTTGGCCAAGGCGGCCGCCAAGGTGATGGTCGGCGTCTCGCTGGCCGACCAGGGTTACTTTGGCGAGCCTATCCCCAGCCATGTCTCGGTGAAAGAGGCGGTTTTTCCCTTCATCAAGTTCTCCGGCGTCGATATCGTGCTCGGTCCGGAAATGAAATCCACCGGCGAAGTGATGGGCGTCAGCGAGCGTTTTTCGATCGCGTTCGCCAAGAGCCAGTTGGCGGCCGGCACGGTGCTGCCCCGGGCCGGCAATGTCTTCTTGAGTGTCACGAACCGCTTCAAGGAACACGTCACCCATTTAGCGCGACGACTAGAGAAGATGGGTTTTGACCTGCTGGCCACCCGCGGCACCGCCTTGAGGTTGCAGGAGGCCGGCGTTCGAGTGCAGATGCTCAAGAAGATTCAGGAGGGGCATCCCAATGTGCTGGACTTCATGATCGACGGCAATCTGCAAATGATCATCAATACCCCCAGCGGCAAGGGCGCCCGGACCGACGAGGGCCGCATTCGTGCCGCCGCCGTCTCGCACGGCGTCTCCTGCATCACCACCATGCAGGCCGCCGACGCCGCGGTATTAGCGATGGAGGCCCTCCGCGGCGAGGCGATGGAGGTCCAAGCCGTCCAGGACCGCTTCCCACAATACGGCCTGAAACAGCCCGCCGGCCGCTAGGAAGTTGCGACTCGCGTCCCCCTCCCCCGCCGTTTGCGTAAAGTGCAACGGGTTAAACACGAGCCATTCGGAATCTGCAACCTTCTCGCCGCTTGGCCCTCACCCTGCGCTCACGGAGGGAGAGGGGACGTAGGGCTGCTGCCCCAGCGCCTTGCGCGGGTTGCGGGAGACGAGTTTTTCGATCTCGTCGTCCGGGAGGTGCAGTTGGTCGCGGAGCAGGGCGACCATGCGCGGCATGGTGGCCGTCGAGCCGGCGAAGTGGGAGTGGTCGGCCGCCCAGGCTACCAGATCGTCGCCGACGGTAATCGATTGGCCGCCAAGCGTGTAGGTGCCTGGGCCGAGCCGGGCCGCCGAAATCGCGTCCGTCACCAGGACCGTGCGGTCGGTGCCGGCCAGCGAGAGATAGTTGGCCAGCGCCACCGGCGGCACGTGGGGGCCATCGGCGATGAAACAGAGCGTCAGCCGATCGCGCAAGCTCAACGCCCGTTGGACGATGTTGTCGTGCCGATGGAGCATCATCGGGCAGCCATTGCCGAGGTGGGTGAACATCGACAGTCCGGCGTCGGCGGCTGCCCGCAGCTCGTCGAGGGTCGGGTCGCAATGCCCGGCGGAAACCATAATTCTCTGGCCGGCGAGCCAGCGGGTCACCCGGCAGCCGGCGTCGCGTTCCGGGGCGAGAGTAACCAGCCTGGCCAGCCCGTCGGCGGCGTCGAGCAGGCGTTGCATTACGTCGAGGTCGGCGGGGCGCATCGCCTGGGGCGGGTGCGCTCCAGCGTAACCTGGCGATTCGTTGAGGAACGGCCCTTCGATGTGGATGCCCCAAATGACATCACGGACCAAGGCGTCTCGCCGGCGGGCGTCGGCGATTCGCTCCAGCCGGGTCAGCATCTGCGGCAGCCCGGCGGTGACGATCGTGGCCAAGACGCCCGCTACGCCGTCTTCGCGCAGTAGTTGACAGGCGCAACGGAGCCGCTCCGCTGACAGACGGTCCTGGTTGAAGTCAACGCCGGCGTAGCCGTTGACCTGCAGATCGACAAAACCGGGGATTGTGTTGTCACCAGCCATCGACGCGGCTCCTCATGTACTTCGGCGGCGCGGGTGGCATGCGGTCACGCGGCGTTAGGCGTGATTGCATGAAGGAGCGGTCCTCCTGGTGCCATCTGCGGGTTTAGCGCCACCAGGTTCACCTGAACAGGCTCATAACCCTCCAGCAGATCGCCTCCGCAACTCATTTTATTCGTTTCGGCTAACACTGCCAACACACCGGTCGCCAATCATGGCCTTGCGCAACGACAGCAGCCGTGTAGGGAGGCTCGTGCGGCAACTCGCGGCAGGACCAATCGCCGCGGCTGCTGGAATCGTCAATGAGCGGTGGGCCAACGGCCGGAAAAGTCACTTCCACCTGCCTCAGAGGGACTGAGAGGCCTTTGCCGCGGGCCTTCAGGTACGCCTCTTTGATCGTCCAGTAGCGGAAGAACAGCAACCGCCGCTCTTCCTCGGGCAAGGCCGCCAGCGCGGCGCATTCGCGCGGTGAGTAGAACCGATTGGCGATGCCCTCGATCTTCTCGGCCGGCCGATGGCGTTCTACGTCCACGCCCACTTCCCGGCTCAGGCTGAAGGCATACAGGGCCACGTCGCCGGAGTGCGAGAGGTTAAAATGGATTGGCGAGTCGGCAGGCTTGGCCAAGGCCGGCTTGCCGAGCGGGCCGTAGGCAAGCGCGATTTCCGCCGGGTCGATTCCCAGGTATCGCGACAAGAGACCTCGTAGCGTGCCACGGGCGACGACAAAATGGTCTCGCAGCTTCGGCAAGCGAAATCGCTCGGCCCGCGCGATCTCGTCGGCCGATAGGCTGCGTTGCAAACGCTCAACGGTTGAAGCCGGGCCGCGCAGCCAGCCGCGCCAGACATGGATCTCCTTCTCGCCAAGCGGCGGGTGATTGACAGTTTCCTGCCATGCGCGGGTCGTTCTCATTGGTGTGTGAGCGAGCGCGTGAAAGACGATCCTATACCACCGTTGTCGCGAAATAGCCTCACGCAAAGCCGCCAAGACGCAAAGAGCATGACGGATTGTCTCAGGAACTGCCCGGTCAGGCAAGCTTCGTACGGAGACACGTTGGCTCGGCCCTCGTTTGCTTGGCGTCTTTGCGTGGAATTTGTGGGCACGTCCCTATGGTGCCGCTTCCCGCACCAGTCGGCTGATCTGTTTGAACTCCGGCGTGCCGGAGGCCTCGCACCACTCGAACAGGGCCGCCTCGGTGGTGGTGAGCGTGGCCCCGGCGGAATCCATCCGCTGCAGCGCAATCCGATAATCAACGTCAAATCGTGCACCAGTGGCGTCGGCCGCCACGTACACCCGCCAGCCGTCGGCCAGCAGGTCGAGCACCGTTTGCTGGACGCACACGTGGGCCTCGATGCCGCACACCAACATGTTGTGGATGCCGCGGGCGGGCAGGTCGCTAAACAGCCCCGGGCAGCCACCGCAACTGAAGGTCAGCTTCGACGGCCGCGAGCCCAGCCGCTCCGCCAGCTCGGGCACGGTGGGACCCAATCCTTCCGGGTATTGCTCGGTGGCCAGGACCGGCAGACCGAGAATTTTGGCCCCGTCGATCAGCCGGCGGACGTTCCACACGATCCGCCGACCTTCGGCGATCAAACGGATCAGCTTTTCCTGGACATCGACGACCAACACCGCAGTGTCGCCTCGCGACATCCGTTCCGGGCTGCGCGGCAGGCAAGGAGGAAGGTCGGACATGGTTGGGTCTCGCGTTCCAGTTTAGCGTTGTGCCGCGCGATGGGAAGCGGCCCCGTCGTTACTCGTAGCGGAGGGCCTCGATAGGATCGAGCCGAGATGCCTTCCAGGCCGGGTAGAAGCCGAAAATGATGCCCACCGCGGCCGACACCGCCACCGCCAGGGCGATGGCCGACAAGGAGACCTCGGTAGGCCAGTGTTTGATGGTCCGAACCAGGAGCGAGGCCCCGCGGCCGAGGAGGATGCCGATCACTCCGCCCACCAGGCACAGCACCACCGCCTCGACCAGGAACTGCCGCAGGATGTGATGGTTCCGGGCGCCGACTGCCATCCGCAGCCCGATCTCGCGGGTCCGCTCCGTGACTGACACCAGCATGATATTCATAATGCCTACCCCGCCGACCACCAGCGATATGGCAGCCACCACCAGTAGCAAGGCCCCCATCAAGGCCGAGGCTGAGGACATGGTCCTGGTGATCTCGGTCATGTCACGGATATGGAAGTCGTCGAGCTCCCCATGGCGGATGTGGTGCCGCTCGCGCAACAGATCGGTGATCTCGTCGATGGCCTGCGGAATCTGATCGGCGCTGGCCGCCTTGACCAGGATTTGGCTCACGTTGACGAAGCGGACCGGTTGCGGCGTGTCCATGGCCGACAAGGTCGAAGCGGACGGGTAGATGGCGGTGACGGAGGGATACGGGTTGGCCAATTCATTGGTGGTGCTGGTCGTGGTCGAGGCGGCGGTGGCGGTGCTGTTGGTGTTGGTCGCGCCGGTGCCGTTCACCCGATACTTGATGGTGGTCCACGGGGCCAAGATCGTGTCGTCCTGGTCCATGCCCACCATGTTGGCACCCTTCGGAGAAAGCACGCCGATCACCCGCAGGGCGACATTCTGGATGCGGAGTTCCTTGCCCACCGGTGACTCGCCCTCGAACAACTCGCGTTTGATGGTGGTCCCGACCACGCACACCTTGTTGCCGGTAACGACGTCGCGGTCGGTGAACATGCCGCCTTCTTCCATTTCCTCCCAGTCGCGGACGGCCAGGTACGAAGGGCTGGTGCCGTAGATGCTCATCGGCACCCAGTTGCGATTGCCGTAGATTACCTGTCCGCTGGTGCGAACGATGGGGGCCACATCGGCCACGGCCGGGCACTGGCGGCGGACCTCGTCGGCGTCCTGCGGGGTGAGGGTCAGTTTGCTGCCCTGACCGAAGCTCACCCCGCCGCTGGTGGCCGCCCCCGATTGCAGCAAAAGGTTGTTGGCCCCCATGCTGGCGATGGTCTTCTGCATGGCGATCTTCGAGCCTTGGCCGATTTCGGTCATGGCGATGACCGCCGCCACCCCGATGATCACCC
Source organism: Planctomycetota bacterium (assembly GCA_021784975.1). Classification (GTDB taxonomy): domain Bacteria; phylum Planctomycetota; class Planctomycetia; order Pirellulales; family Thermoguttaceae; genus JAJYGU01. The sequence goes on along the minus strand of JAJYGU010000228.1, from coordinate 3,250 downwards.
CCAGGGCAGTTAGGGCGGAACGCATCTTGTTCCGCCTGAGCGCGCTGATGGCAGTGCGGAAGGTAGGCGGGATCAGGGCGGCCAACTCGACACTCTGCGGACTTGCGATCGTATCGTGGTTCGGCGAGGTGGCCACCGAGGGTAGCGGTTCCGCGCAGACGACCCGGGGGTCGGCGGCAGGCGCGGCCACGGCGACCGCGGTACCGAGGGATACCGCGGCCGCCGTGCCGCTGCCGGCGGCGGAGGATATGGAAGCTGCCGGGGGCCGCCCGTTCCCCTTGGATCGGCTGTCGTTGGGTGTCGCCTGCAATCCGCCACGAGTAACCGCCGATTGGGACTCGTCGCCCTCGATCAGGCCGTCGGCAATGCGGATGGTGCGATGGGCGAAGGTGGCCACTTTCGGATCGTGGGTGACCAGAATGACCGTAATTCCCTCAGCATTAAGCTGCTGGAACATCCGCAGGATTTCCACGCTGGTGTGCGAATCGAGGTTGCCGGTCGGCTCGTCGGCCAGCACCAGCGAAGGCCGGTTCACCAGCGCGCGGGCGATGGCCACCCGCTGTTGCTGCCCGCCGGACATCTGCGAGGGCTCGTGATCGGTGCGATCGCTCAACCCCACCCGGTCCAGTAGTCCATGGGCCCGGCGCCGGGCCTCTCGGCCGCTGGGGCGGCGGGGTGAATAATCCAAGGGCATGACCACGTTGAGCACGGCCGAGGTGCGGGCCAGCAGATTGAAGCTCTGAAAGACAAAGCCCAGTTTGGCTGTTCGTACCAAGGCCCGCTGGTTGGGCGTCAACTGGCTCATCTCGTCTCCGTCCAGCCAATAGCTGCCGGAGCTGGGCCGGTCCAAACAACCCAAGATGTTCATCAAAGTGGTCTTGCCGGAACCGGAAGCGCCCATCAAGGCGACCATCTCGCCTCGCCGGATCGAAAGCGACACACCCTTGAGCACCGGCACGTCGACCTCGCCCAGGTGGTAGGTCTTGGTGATGTTTTCCAGGCGGATGAGTTCCATAAAGGACCTCTCGCAGTTACAACCGGGCCTTGGGTTCGCCGCCCTTCCGGCGGAACAGTTTGGGCGCAAATGGATTGGTGGTCGTGGCCGACTCGTCGGCGATCGCGTAGCCGAGGACCACTTCCATCCCCTCGTTGACTGACTTGCCGTGGATCTCGGTGGAAATGCCGTCGCTGGCGCCGATGCGGACCTCAATCGGCCGGACGCCGTTGCCGTCCTTCACCCAGATTTGCCCGTGTTCGGCGCGGGTCTTACGGTGCGTTTTGGCGGGTTTGGCGGCAGCATCGGGCTTGGCATGCTTGGCGACCTCGGCGGAACCCCGTTTACCGTGTTTGCCGACGGCTTTGGGCTTGGCGTCTTTGGCAACCTCGGCTGGGCCCTGCGTGCCCGGCGAAGCCTCGTCCTTCGGCTTGGCCTGGCCAGCTTCGGGGTGCTCTTCCTTCTCGTCGCCCCCGGCCCTCAGGCGGTCGCGAAACTCCGGCGAGACATCTTGCGGCCGCGGCTTCCAACGCAGGGCGCCGTTGGGGACGTAGAGCACGTTGGGGTGCTGTTGGACCTGGAAACTCAGGTTGGCGGTCAGATAGGGCAGCAAACGCAGGTCGGAATTGTCGGCGGTGACCACCACCGTATAAGTCACCACGTTCTGGGTCATGGTGGCGTTGTAGCGGATCTGCGCGACCGTGCCGTGGAAGGTCTCGTTAGGATACGCATCGACGGCGAATTGCACCGGCATCCCTTGGTGGATCCGGCCGATGTCGGCCTCGTTGACCGAGGCCCAGATCAGCATCTTCCGCAAGTCCTTGGCGATCAGGAACAGACTCGAGGTAGTCATGCTCGAGACCACCGTCTGGCCGACGCTGATGCGGCGGTCGATGATCGTGCCTTTTACCGGTGATTTGATGGTGCAGTAGTCGAAATTTTGCTGGGCTAGGTGCTGGGCCGCCTGGCACTGGTGGACCGTCGCCTTGCCTACCTCCACATTGGCTTGGTCGGCCTTGAAGTTGGCCACGTCAACATCGTAGTCGGTTTGTGCGATGGCCCCTTTGGGGACGAGGCTTTCGCCCCGCTTGAGTTCAGCCGCGGCCTGGTGTAATTGAGCCTGCAAGGCGGCCATATTGGCATCAGCATGCACCAAATTGGCCTTGGCCTGATCGAGCAGCGCCTTGTAGACCGACTCGTCGATTTTCGCCAGCAACTGGCCGGCCTCGACCTCGGAGCGATAGTCGATGTATTTGGTCGGTGACTTGGGATCCGGCCCCAAGGCAACGACCGGCCCGGTCACCTGAGCGCCCACGTCCACCACTTCCTCAGGTTCCGTGGTTCCGGTGGCAGTGACGGTGGCAATCAGATCGCCCCGCTTGACGGGCACAGTGCGAAACTTGGCGGGCAGATCCGCCGAGGCCCGCAGCGCGTAATAGACGCCGCCGCCCACCAGCAGTCCCGCAATCAGCAAGAGACCAAAGATGGCTCTCATGGCACGCCCTCACATGCGACAAGTCCCATAGAGAGTCCTTCCAGATTACGGTCTGGCCTTTGGTTCGCCGCCCTTCCGGCGGAACAGTTTGGGCGCAAATGGATTGGTGGTCGTGGCCGATTGATCGGCGACTGCGTAGCCGAGGACGACTTCCATCCCCTCGTTGACCGACTCGCCGTGGATCTCGGTGGAAATGCCGTCGCTGGCGCCGATGCGGACTTCGATCGGCCGGACGCCGTCGCCGTCCTTCACCCAGACCTGCCCGTGTTCGGCACGGGTCGGATGGTGCGTTTTGGCGGGCTTGGCGGCTGCGTCAAGCTGGGCGCGTTTGGCAAGCTCTGTGGAACCCTGTTGGCCGACTTTTGCGACCGCTTTGAGGTCGGCGTCCTTGGCAAGCTCGGGTGGAGCTTGTGGATTAGCTGCTTTACTCGGCGAGGTATTCTCCTTTGACACCGTCCGCCCGGCTTCGGCGCGCTCCGGTTTCTCGTCGCCCTCGGCCCTCAGGCGGTCGCGAAACTCGGGCAAGACATCTTGCAGCCGCGGCTTCCAACGCAAGACGCCGTTGGGGACGTAGAGCACGTTGGGGTGCTGTTGGACCTGGAAACTCAGGTTGGCGGTCAGATAGGGCAACAGCCGCAGGTCGGAATTGTCGGCGGTGACCACCACCGTATAAGTCACCACGTTCTGGGTCATGGTGGCGTTGTAGCGGATCTGCGCGACCGTGCCGTGGAAGGTCTCGTTAGGATACGCATCGACGGCGA
>JAJYGU010000163.1 GCA_021784975.1 Planctomycetota bacterium | reverse complement strand
CTCACTGGCATAGTGCTCCTGGCCGTCCGCCTGGGCATCGGCTACCGCCGCATCCGCCACATGATCGGCCGCGCCGAGCAACCGCCGAAAACGATTCAAACCGAGTGTCAGCGCGTAGCCCAAGCAATAGGCTGCCGAAGACCGATTACACTGCTCCAATCGGCGGAGGTGCAGTCGCCGTTTCTCTGCGGGCTGCGCCGCCCGCTGCTGCTACTGCCGGCGCGAATGTGCGAGCCGGCGTATCGCGACGATCTGCCCGGCATTTTGGCCCATGAGCTGACCCATGTCCGCTGCCGCGACGTGGCGTGGAATCTCGGGCTGGAGCTGCTTTCGATCATGCTATGGTTCCATCCACTGGCGTGGCGGATGCGGTACGTCCACCTGGCGGCCTGTGAGCTGGTCTGCGACGCGGCCTCCGCGCGGCTGGTGGGCGACGTGGGCGACTACTGCCGCACGCTGGCCCGGGTGGCGGTCGAGGTCTATGCGCCGCTTCCGACCACCGGCATCGCCATGGCCCGGACCTCGACCATCAGCCGCCGGCTGCGGACCCTCAGGACGCAGGTCTTCCACCTGCCGCTGCGCCGGCGGAGCGTCATCGGCTTCAGCCTCATCACCCTGTCGGTAGTGGCGGTTCTCGGCACGCTGCACTTCGCCCTGGCAGCCCCGCCGGGCGCGCCTTCGGCAGCCCAGGCTTCGGCGGCCCCAGAGAAAACTGACACAAAGGCGACCGAGCAGAAAGCAACACCACCCCCGATTGCGGATACTACCTCTCAGGCGCGTACGTTGCTGGTGTGCGCTGTCGACCAGGCGGGCAAGCCGGTGTCAGGCGTAAACGTCCACAGTAGCGTTTGGACTGACGAAAAGGGCTACAAGGCCAATCACGACTACAAGACGGACACTCAAGGCCAAGCTACCGTCGAGTTGCCGAAAACGTATTCTATTGTCCGCCTGTTTGTCACCAAAGACGGCTACGTAGAACTGTACAAGGGTTGGGAGACGGATTGGTTGAGCAGCGGGAATCGGCTCCCTCAACGCCAGGTTTTCAGGATGGAAAAGGGGAGCACTATCGGTGGCGTGGTCAAGAATGAGGCTGGCCAACCGATTCCGGGTGTAAAGGTGGAGGTCAGTTGCAAGGGCGGAGATTACCTTTGGTCCCTCGCGATTGGCGATGACGCCCGCATCACCAATGCTCAAGGTCGATGGAGCTTGAGCGGCGTGCCGCGCAGCGACAAGATCCAACTCTCGGTCCGATACCACCATCCGGACTATCTCAGCGATCAGCTCGGCGTCGATCTGCAAAGAGAGCAAGGCATCACGCTTGCATCGCTCCACCGGCAAGACGCAACCGTCGTGATGCGCCGCGGTGTCTCCGTCGAAGGCAGCGTTACCGATCCCGCCGGCAAGCCGATCCCGAATGCCTTCGTGGTGCGATACATCGACGTTACAAGAGGCAGTGTAGGCGGTAGCCAAGTGCTCGCTTGGGGGGAAGAGGTGAAGACGGCCCGTACGGATGCCTCCGGTCATTTTCACATTCGCGCAATTCCGCCAGGAAAGGCGAAGCTACTGGTCATCGCCCGCGGTTGGGTACCGCAGTTTCGCGAAATCGTTGCGGCAGACGGCATGCGCCCGCAAGACTTCCGGATGGCACCGGGCAAGCCGATCGAACTGCATTTCGTCAACACCGCCCGGAGACCACTTCCCAACGTCGAGGTACAGATCGAGGGCTGGCACGGCAGAATGTGGTTCGCGAACACGGACAAAGTCGATACGAAGATTCCTTCCGAGGCGGACAAGCACGGCATCTGGCGATGGGAGTGGGCACCTAGCGAACCCGTGAAGCTAGGGTTCTATGCGCCTGGCTGCACCACCAGCGAAATCGAGGTTGCCGGGGGGGCGCCGGTGCGTACTGTAACGTTGAAACCCGAACCCCACATCACTGGCACCGTGATCGACGCGGTCACGGGCAAGCCAATCCCCAACTTTACCGTGATTCCGATGGCTGTCTTCCGCAAGGATTGGCTATCTGCGGACCGAAGCAATGCGATTGCCGGCAAGAACGGCCGGCTCGACTATCTCGCCACGCGTACCGACTGTCCCCTCCGGCTGCGAATCGAGGCGAAGGGTTATCACGTGCAAACCGGGCCGGAGTTCCGTGTGGGCGACGATTCACCCCGCAGGCAAGACTTCCGTCTACAACCCAGCCCGCCGATTGCCGGGGTGGTGCTCAACGAATCTGGCCGACCTGCCAGCGGCGCGGAGGTGTTGGTGGCCACACCGACCGAGTGGATCGAGCTGCAATCAGACTTTGAATGCCACCGGTTAGCTACGGACGCTTTCGGCCGGTTCGAGTTCCCGGCCACGGACGAACCGTTCACCCTCTTGGCAATAACAAGCTCGGGTTGCGCGCTTGCCGACTTCGCAGCCGGGCAGCGTGACGCCGGTACCCTTCGTCTGCAACCCTGGGCGTCAATCCACGGCCGGTTCTTCGATGGCGGGAAGCCCGTCGAGGGTGCCACGCTCTGCTTGAGCCTGATCCGTCTCGATCGTCTTGACCGTCCGCAAGTGAACCTCAACCGACTTCAAGTCGTCACCGATAAAGACGGGAGTTTTGAATTTCCACGCGTTCCACCGTTGCCGGTCACCGTCAGAGTCTTAATAGGACCTTGGAGAGACTGGGGTTATCGCTCCGGGCCGAAAATACCGCTGGATCTCAAACCGGGACAGAAGGCCGAGGTGAATCTTGGTGGCGGCGGGGCTATTGTCAACGGCAAGGTCAAGCTGACCGGAAGGTTCCCGGACGATCTGGATTGCACCTATTCGCTGAATTACCTCATCCGCCGGTCGCCGGGCATTGCTCCGCCGCCCTCAATCGCCAAGTTCGGCTTCGACATCCGCAACGGCTGGCAGAGCACCTGGGGCAAGACCCAAGAAGGCCATGCCTACTTGAACACGCTGCAACACTGGTTCGTCAAGCTCGCCCCCGACGGCTCGTTCCGCATTAGCGGCGTTCCGCCCGGCCAATACGATCTGGCGATTGAGGTCTACGCCAAGCCCAGCGGATGCCTGGTCGATCCGCTGGCACGAAGAGTGGTGCGGGTGAACGTGACCGCGGCCGATATTGCCCGCGGGGGATTGACCATCCCGGAAATCCCCGTAGAAGTGGGTCCGATCCCGATGGTCGGCGACCTGCCGTCGCTCACCTTCCAACGTGCCGGCGGCGGCAGCGGCTCGCTGGCCGATTTCCGCGGGCGATATACCCTGGTGCATTTTTGGGCAAGCTGGTGCGGGCCGTGCCGGCAGCATATCCCGGCCCTGCGGCAGTTGTACGAACGATACTCTGCCCGCGGCGTGGCCATGCTCGGCCTGTCGCTGGATGAGGATGCGGCGGCGTGGCACGGGGCGCTCAAGCGGTTCGACCTGCCCTGGCAGCAAGGCCGGCTGGCCGCCGCCGGCGCCG
>JAJYGU010000388.1 GCA_021784975.1 Planctomycetota bacterium | reverse complement strand
ACGGCATCCCTTTCGCTGATGCCCGGTTCCGCTTTGACCTGGACCGGACCCGACGCCCGGACGTCTCCCAGCGATCCAGTGCCGCCGCACGAGGCAAGGCTTAAGCTCGCCAATGCCAGCAGTCCCGAGGCGAAGGCGGGCAATCGGGAACCCCAGAACGTCCGTTTTCTGCGCACAATTCCCATGACATCACCTCGCGGATATTGTAACCGCTGGGTCAATGCCTTGTCGACCGGGTCCCGCCAGCCGCCGATCTTCCGCTCGCCTTGGCATGCGGTCCGCCAGCCGCTTCGCGCCCCTGGAAGACGGCCCGCCGGCCGGCGGCTCCGGGGTTCATGGTGGCGTCGAGCAGTTCCTGCAGGCGGGCGGGATTGATGCCCGGCCCCACCCGCAACACGCGGACCGTGCTGCTGGGAGCGGCCGCCTCATCGAGGTCCTGAACCATTCTGCGGACGTGTTCGAATAGGTAGGCCGGGGCGGAAATGACCAGGGTGTTGGAGGTCTCGTCGATCCCAATCGAGAGGTCTCCTTTGAACTTGGGCGATTTCTTTTCGGTGTTGTTGGCGTCGCTGAAGAAGTAATACCGCCGTCGCGACTGCTGTTGCGCCTGGTTCGCGGTGATCAGCGCCTTGTCGTTGGCGCTCAACAGGTCGCGGTAGACGTCCTTGACCGCGTCGGCCACTACCCGCGCCTTGGCGTGTTGCAGTTGGATGACTTGGGTCTTGCGGGCGGCATCGGTGTCGGTCGAGGGGGGCTGGTCGTAGAGCTTGATGAGGTCCCGGATGGTCGCCAACTGGCTGGGATCGGCGCCCACGGCCAAGATAGTGTTACTGTCGGAATCGGCGATGAACTTCAGTTTCCGGCGTTTGGAAAGCCGCCGCTCCGTGTCCTTGTCCTCTTGCTGGTCCGACTCCCAATCCCACCAGGGCCGGAAGCCCTGCCCGCTCTTGCCTTCCTTGAAGTAGTCCTCCAGGTTCTGGGCCACGCTGTAGGCCCCAGCATACTTCAACTGGAACTTCTCGTAATCCTTGTGCGAAGGAGTCAGCTCGGCCACCAACTCCTCCAGGCGATCCAGGGCCTTGGGATCGTCGGACCAGATCACGATCCGCCCATCGGGCTGCACAATCACGTGTACCGGCGGCGGCGTGCCAGGGCCTGCTTTGGCGGGCCCTGGTTTTTTGGGCGGATCGCGGGGTGGTGAAGCGGCCTCGCCGCCGGCCTCCCGCCGCAGGCTGGCGCCCTGATCGTCCCCGGCGTCCTGCGAAAGGCGGGCTAACTGGAAGACGCTGCTCGACGAGCCGCGGGCAGTGGTCTTGGAGGGTGTCGCGGGGGTCGGTTCCGACGGTTTGGTTTTCGGCGGCTGGGCTTCGCGCCTTTGCATCTCCGGCCCGGAAGGCGGTAGAGTCAGCGGGTTCGGGGCCACGGCGGGCCAGGCGCGACGCAACCGTTCCAGCAACTCCTCGGTTTCCCGCGGGTCGCCGCTGGGGAGCACCCGCAGCTTGGAGTTGTTGCTCTCCTTGGGGGCCACTTCACCGAGTTGCACGAGCAAGTTGCGCACCGCCGTCATCTCGATTTCGTTGGCGTAGAGCAGGACGCGGTGATTCTCCACGTCGGCCTCGACGCGGAACTGCTCGGTTGGCTCGGGCGTGCTCTCGCGGCGGAAGTCGAGCATCCAATAAGGCATCGACCGTTCCTTCTTCTTCGGCGCGGCCCCCATCATAAACTCAATGCTGCCGGCCACGTCGTCGGCCGCCAGTTTGTGGAGCTGCAGCACGTAGAAGCTCCGCGCGCTGCCGCTGAGCTTCTCGACCATGGCTTGGATCTTCTGATGGTCGCTGGGAGCGGCATCGACGATGATCGCCTTGTTCCGCCGGTCGGCCTCGATCCGAGTGGTGGGGCTCAGGTCGCCCATCTGTTGCAGCGTCTTGACGGCCACCTCCGGGTCGATGCCCGTCAGCCGATAGGTCTGGACCCGGTCGACGCCACCCAACGTCTTGCTGCGCTGGGTGGGAACATCGATCTCCTTGATGAATTGGGTGATGATGGCCATCTTGTCGGGCGGGGCCACCGCCAGGACCATATTTTCGCGGTCATCGGCGACCAAGGTGACCGCCGTCTTCCACTTGCCGGTCTCGGCGGCCTTTCCGCCCGGCGGGCCTCCGGGGTGTCCCGGCTGTCCGGGTTGGCCCGGCGGGCCCGGCTGCCCAGGCTGGCCCATCACTATGGGCTGCCCCGGCGGGCCCGGCAGTCCAGCAGCGCCGTGCTTCGATTCGCCCAACAAAGTCAACAGTTGCTCGCGGACCTCACTGGCACGCGCGTACTGCAAGGGGAACTTCTTGGGGAGCCGCTGCTGGCTTTCGGCCGACTGTTCGTCCTTCAATACCGCATACATGTCGCGCAGGTTGACGACCGCGTCCATCGCCTCGACGCGATTCGTCTCGGCCAAGGCGGTGAGCGTCCCGTTGGGGCTGAGCATCGGCTTGAGGTCGCGCACCGCCGCCTCCGCACTGAGAAAGTCCAAGGCGAACGAGACCTTGGCAAACTCGTATGGATCATGCTGGCCGAGCTGTTCGGGGTCCACCCGCGGGACCAGGCTGGGATTGATCTTCTTGGTCTCCGCCACGGTCATCGTCTCGCCCTGACACAGCAGCGTGTAGCCGCGGGCAAGCAAGTGGCGGTTGATCAGGTCGCGCACCTCCCGAACCGTATAGCTCCGCTGCGTGGTGAGATTCAGGTAGTCGCCGGGCAAATCCTGCCAATCCAAGCTCATGCGTGAAATGTCTGCCAGCCACTCCAACACCGCCGGCCACGGTTGACCTTTGAAGCTGAGCCGGATCTTGCCGGTCTTGTCGGGCTGGACTTTCAGTTCCTCGGGCTTGGGCGGCACATCGGGCCTGGCCGGCCGGTGCACCGGCGGCACGCCTCCCGCCGGCTTGCCGGCCTCGCCGGGCTTGCCCGCCGGCCCAGCCGGGTTGGTCTGCGCCTCTCCCGGCTTGCCCGGCCCGCCGGGCATCGGATGAGCGGTGGCAGGTGCAGTGCCTGCCGGCATGGCCGCCGCGCCCGCGAGTGCGGCCGTGGTGTTGGGCTTTTGTTCGTCGGCCCATAGCCACTGGGCGGAGACGATGATCGCCAACACAAGCCCGATACCCTTTGCGGCGCGAAACCAGACATTAAGCCCCCGCCGGGACGGCGGTGATGGCCGGCTTAGCGGCCGTCCAGCAACAACTTCCACTTTCGCCAAGGGGACAGTCCCATTTTCGTCGGACGAAAATTGGGACAGTCCCCAACTTGTTTTTGGACGGACGCTTAGCACCGACATTCCCTCGGCCGCTACACGTCTCGGTTCATCGCGATTACTGCCCAGAAAGCGAGGGAAGGTCTGTGAAGAGCCGTTCATTGCGACAAACCCCCCGCAGAAAAGTACCTAGTTTGGCACTTCCCGACCGCGAAACTCGATTA
>JAJYGU010000395.1 GCA_021784975.1 Planctomycetota bacterium | reverse complement strand
CCCAAGAGCACCACTCCCAGGCCGATGCTCCAAACAATGAGTTTCTTCTCGGCCGGCAGGAGCGGTTCGTGCTCCATTTTCTTCAGTTCGTCGGCAATCTTGGGGCGGTCGGAGGGGTCGGGCATGATTAGCCTCCCAATAGCGGCGGTTTCACGCCGTGAAAGAAGATCCAGGCGATCAATAGTCCAATCCAAATAATGAAGCCGAACAGGCAGACGACGTAGACGGCGGCCAGCTTCCCGATTCCTTCTTCCCAGAGCTTCTTGAAGTTCGACACCAGCCCGATGGTGAAGAAGGTCATCACGAAGAAAATGCCCCGAAACACGTTGGCCTCGCCCATGGCGGCCTTGGTCTTGGCGGTCAGTCCCGGCCACTTGATGGCAATCAGCATGACGACCAGCAGCGTGGCCATATAACCGAGTACGAATTTCGGGAAGCGTTCCCAGATTTGGCGGACGGGCACTTTCTCTCCCGCTCGGCCTTCGATAGCCGTACACCAGACCACCGCCAGCACGAAGGCCCACACCCCGATGAACAGGTCGATGAACACCTTCACGGTGGTGGCGGTGTTCATGACCCAGCCCTTTTCATAGCGTAGGCCGTCGGCCTCCTCCGCCTTGGCGCAGATCAAGGAATCGGCGATGGCCCCGCTGGCCACCGCGGCCCCGTCGGTCTTGACGGCCAGACCCATCCAGGCCCCGGCGACCATGGGCTGCTGATGGAGAAACTGCCGGGCGGCAAAGGGCAGGGCCAGCAACTCGACCACCGCAAAGATCACTACCAACGACGAGACCATGACCGGCACCACCGGTCGAGACTTGATCGCCGCCCCGGTGGCAATCGCCGCGGAAACGCCGCAGATCGATATCCCCGAGGCTAGTGGGGCTGCCCACTCGCGGTTGAAACCGAAGAATTTTCGGGCCACGAAGTAGACTGCGGCCCAAAAGATGAGGTAGGCCACGATCATCGCGCATAGCCCGCTAAACATCATCGTCTTCGCCAAGGCCAACTGTTGGGCGGCGGATACGCCCAGCAGTCCGCCGAGGATCACGATGCCCGTCTTGATGTACCACTCCGGCCGAATCGCCGCCTGGATGGACTCGGCAAACCGCGGCAGGAAGTTGCTCACCAACAGCCCGGCGATCAAGGCCACCACGAAGCCCGCCTCGGCCGTCAAATTCAACGACCAGGAAATTCCCATGGCTGCGCGCTTGTCCGGCGTGGCCGCAATGTAGGCGTAGCTGCCAAGGATCCAACAGGCATAGCTGATCCAGAAGATGATACTGAAGCCGCAGACAAACTGGCCGATTTTCACCCGCAGGGCCGCCGCTCCCAGCGTGGTCGCGCCCAGCAGGAACAGGTAGGTCGCCAGCAAGGAAAGAAGCCCCGGGCAACCGGCGTAGGCCGTGGACGCCGGGGTCAGCACCTGCGAAGGCCGCAGCCAGACGTTGGTGTTCACGCCCCAGCCCAACAGGTCGACTCCTGCCAGCACTCCCAACGACAGGGTGAAAATTCCCAGCCCAATCCACACCGCCAGCCAGTCTTCGCTCAGCCTTGGTTTGCGTTCGGTCATCGCGGATACCGCGGGGGATGGTTGGGAGGTGGGTTCGGTATTTACCGAGGATAGGGCGGGAACAAAGGTCCCCATTCTGGCTGGGCCAGCCGCCGGTGTCAAGTGGCTGAAACTGAAATCCCTTGACTTTTCCACGGTCGGCGCTACATTGCCTGCGTGCGAGCCCGTTTTTCAGCCGGATCATCTCGAGTCCTGAGGAGGGAGAATCATGGGGAAAACCTTGGCGAAGTCGAAAGCAACCTCAAAGCGCGAGGTCCAACGGGGCCTGGTGGCCAACATGCAGACCTGGCAGAAGGTGGAGAACGCCTCGGTGGCCTCCACCGGGCGGGTCATCGAGAAGACCGAGAATCCCATCGTGCGTCTGACCATGGAGATCATCCAGCGCGACTCGCAGATGCACTACCGCGTGCAGGAATGGATCGCCGAGAGCCTGACCGGCCGGGCAGTCAGCCTGACCCCCGATGAGCTTGGCGAAGTGTGGAAAATGATCGAGGACCACATCAACCTGGAAAAGCAAACCTTGGAGTTGGCCCATGAGGCCCTCGGTTCGGTCAAGGGCTCCAAGGGGATGCTGGTCCAGGCCTATCTGCTCGAGTACCTGTTGGAAGACGAGCAAAAGCACAACCAGATGCTGGCCCGGCTGAAGAACATTCAGAGGGGGATGTATCCGTACGCGTGATGGAGTATACTAGGGCTCCGCTAAGCTGAACTTGACAGGCGCCATGCCCACGCCTGCGTGGGCGCGTGAAGTACGTCTCCACGGCAGCCCCATGCCCACGGCAAGCGTGGGCTTGGCAGCCGTTGCCCATTGATCAGCCAGGAGTCAGACTCATGCCATCCACCAAGGATTCTTCCTCTCCGCAGCCCCCGCTGCCTTCGACCTTTAAGGCGTTTGTGCAAAAGTTTCCAGCTTTGGCGGATGCCCATGAGCAGGTCGCCAAAGCGGTGGATGGCATCGGTCCGCTGGACCGCAAGACCTGTGAGCTGATCAAGGTCGGCATCTGCATCGGCGCGGGGCTGGAGTCGGCGCTCCGCAGCCACGTCCGCCGGGCCACCCAGCACGGCGCCACCCAGAGCGAGATCGAACAGACCATTCTGCTGGCGATGAACACCTGCGGATTCCCCCGCACCGTGGCCGCTTGGCAGTGGGCCTGGCAGCAGATCGAGCGCGACCGGCAGGAATCGGCATGACAGCCTCTGGGACCTTAAGGGGATAGGCACATTTGTCGGCCTTCAGGTGTATACGGAACGGAGGGCGGCATGAGCCGCGACCAACCTTCGGTCGGTGCCCGGAGCCAGTCCCCGGCTTCCTTCGCGATGCCCGACGACGCGCTGGCGGCGATGGTGTCGCTGTTGGGGCCGGTCGAGGTGGAGACGCTGCCCTGTCGGGACGCGGCCGGTCGCGTGTTGGCGCAGCCGCTCACCGCTGATCGCGACAGTCCGCCCTGCGACAACAGCGCCATGGACGGCTACGCGGTCCGTTTGGCAGAGGTCCGCCCGGACGGTTTAGCCGTTGCCGGCGAGGTGCTGATCGGACGCTCGCCTCCCGCCCTGCCGGCGGGTCAGGCCCTGCGGATCTCCACCGGCGCCCCGCTGCCTGCCGGCGCCGAGGCGGTGATTCGCCGCGAGGATGTGGAGGAATCGCCCGAGAAGATCGTGGTTCGGCCGGGGGTCGAACTGAAGCCCGGTCAGCACATTCGCCGCCGAGGCGAAAACGCCAAGCAGGGAGAGGTGGTTCTCGATGCCGGCCGAGTGGTTGATGGGCCGGCCATATCGGTTATCGCCAGTTTCGGCGCGACCGACCTTCGCGTCTATCGCCGCGTGCGGGTGGCCATTCTGGTCACCGGCAACGAGTTGCGGCCGCCCGAATCTCCGCTAGACGCCTGCGAACTGC
>JAJYGU010000457.1 GCA_021784975.1 Planctomycetota bacterium | reverse complement strand
GTTGGCCACCAATTCCGGCAATTCGGCATCGGTGGCCGGCGGCAGCGAGAGCGGCAGCAACTCCAAACCGGTCCGTTCGATGCACACCAGCGTGGGCACCCGGCCGATGCTGTGCCGATCCAAGGCGGCGCGAAGCTGGGCGCCGACGGCGGCCGCCGTTTCCAGGGCCGACTGCCCGCTGATCTCCGTCAGCGGCACACTCTCGGCCGCCAGAATCCGCAACCGCGAGCCGCGAGCCGAGGCAGCCGCATAGACCAAGCGGGCTTCGCTGGAGTCCCAGTCGATGGCCAGGTATTTAGGCATAAGTGCAACCCCGCCGCTCATTATAATTGGTCGGCGGAGAATCCGCGACCGCGAACGCGAAGGTCGGTCCAGGCCACCGGCGCCGGCGGAGTGAGGGTCGCGTCGAGCACGATCTCGGCGCGGGCCACTGGGCCGCCTTCCTCGAAATAGGCCACCACTTGGGCGCGGTACACCTGCCCGCCGCAGGTCAAATACGGCAGCAGGGTTTTCATTTGCGGAAGACCGACCAGGCCCTCGGTCAATAGCCAGATGGGGTAGCGACGTTCGACGTCTTGGCCGGCGGCCCGGCGGTTGGTGACAATCGATTCCACCAGCCGGTCGTCCATGCCCGGCACGCCGCGGAGCACCGCCCGCGGGGCGGTATTCAGGTTTACCCGGCCGCGAATTGTCTTGGCGGCCGTCAGCGAGGTCTCATCGAGCAACACCGGCAGGTACTTCTGCATCGCCTGGCGGTCGCTGGAGAAAGGGCTGATGACGATCGGCGGCTGGCCGCTCGGATTCAACACCGGCGTGCCAATCAAGTCCAGGATGGAAGCGATTTGGAATGTTCCCGGCCGGCTAAAATCGAGGCCGACCGCCGCCTCGTCGGCCCGCTGCCCGCTGGAGACCGGCGGTCCGCCGCCGGGGGCCGCGGACCCTGCCGGCGCGGGACCGTACTGGCGATAAAGGACGATATACTTCGCCCAGGAGGGATCCGCCACCTGGCTCAACCGCGCGAACAGCCCGTGCAGATCGGGATCGTTCAAGGCGATCCGCGGCTGGCCGCGCGGATCGATATTGCGCTCCGCGCTGTAGAGCGTCAGCAGCGACCTCCAAGGGAGCGAGTCGCCACCGAATTGGCCACCCATCGGCTCGGCCTGGTCGCCGTTTTCACGCGGGCCGGGGCGATAGTTGTAGTTCAGGTCGTGGCCCAAAAGCAGGTCCCGCGGCACATCCGGGATCAGCAGCAATTCTTGCAGCCGCGCCGGGCAGCCGTTGCGGGCCGCGTAGGGTAGGTGCAGGTCGCCGTAGACGTCCCGCGCGGAGGAACTCGAGTGGATGCTGATCCAATCCAGAATCTTGTCGGCCACCGTCTCGGTCATTCCGGGCAGGGCCATCAGGGCGCGTTTGGCCGAGCCGGGCATCTGTCGCTCCCAGTCGGGCAGCACGCCGAGATTGAGCCGGCCGGATTCGTCCTCCCATCCGTAGCGCACCCCGGTGATCTCGTCGTTCTCCACCCGCGGCGAGAGCACCGTCACCCGGCCGTGGCGGGCCGCCAGGTCGTCGCTGAGCACCTCGACGCCTTGGAACAAGTCCGGATTGTCGTCGGCGCCGCCGGCGGCCTGCTGCAGTTCCGGCGTTTGCTGGGCAAAGACACTGAGCATCTCCACGCCCGATTCCAATACTTGTTGCAGCCGCAGCTCGTCCCCGTGAACGTCCACAGCTTTGTGCTCGGTGCCCAACGAAAGGACAAAACTCAACCCCGCCAAGGTCAACATGGCGATCATCACCATCACGAGGATCAGCACAATGCCCGCGCAGCGACGGGCACTGGGCCGACGAAAGCGGATGGCCGAACGCGGAAAGCCCGAGACCTTCGGCGAGGCACCGAAATTAGATGGACAAATCCCAAATCCGAAGCACGAAATCCCAAACCAATACAAAGCACCAAGACTGCAAATCACCAAAACCTTGCACGAGGGGCTAACTTGAGATTTCGAGATTGAAATTTGTTTCGGATTTCGATATTGGTACTTTGGATTTGGACGCACGGATTGGCCTAAGTCATCTGCGAGCGGGTCCTTCATGGCATGGTCCTCATCCACTGGTCGGGCTGGGGCTCGGTAGAACTCCCGCCCAGATCGCCGCCGGAGGGCCAGGCGGGAGCCGGCGAGGCCGGCGGGGCGGATTCCGCGGGCGAAAATGCGGGCGGATTGTCGGCCGGCGGGAAGTCAGCCGGCCCGGCCGCAAAGCCCGGCGAAAACTGCCCCGTTGCCAAGCCGCCGCCGGTCAGCGATGAACCGGTGGCGATCTTGATCGTCGGCCGTTTGCGGGCGGTGGTCAGTCGAATCAGGAAGCGGTATTCGGGGTGCTGCTGGCCGCCGAAAAGCCCCGGCATCCCGAGTTTCAGGGCGGCGTCGTCCAAGGCCTGCGACGTGTCCTCCGAGGTCGCATCGTCTTCCGCCAGTAAGTCGGTGCTCGTATTGGCTGTCTTCGGCTGGTCGGTCAATTCCGCCAGATCCTGAAAGCGGAGGGTCACTTCCACCGCCACCGGCAACGAGCCTTGCTGCAGGCTGTTCCATTGATCGCTCCAGGTCGAGCCGTCGAAGTAGCGGAAGGCCGCCGAGCGGACCTCCGGCAGCCAAGTCAGCCCGTCGGCGTTGGGGGTCTGCGCCACCAGGTCGGCAAAGTCCGCATTCAGGGGCGTGTCCTCTGCGGACGGCTGGCGGTTGATCTCATCGAGTTGCTTTTGAGCATTGAGCAGGTCCGAGGCTGCGGTTCCCCCCAGCGGCGTCTCAAAACCGATCTCCCAACGGCTCAGCCCCGGGCCGGGGGCCACCAGGCTGGCGAACGGGTCGCCGGTCCGCTCCAACAGGCCCTCGTCTAGCGTCTTGCCCAACAGCGGCCGCTTGGGGACAAAGCGATAGGCCACCGTCTTTAGTTCAGGCACGTGCGGCGTCGGTCCCCCGGAAAGGCCGGCCTCGGGCGAGAGGGGTTCGGCGATGGGAAGCTGGTCCGCTGGCAGCATTTCGAGCACGTCGAACCGCAACGTGGTGGCCGTGCCCACCAGACTGAATCGCCGCACCGGCCCCGAGCCCACCGTTGGGCTGCCGTCGCGGGGACTATCTTCGATGGCGCTGCGAAGGTCGTCGGTGAATTGTCGCTCCAGCGCGGTGGCCAACTGGGCGCGGGCGACGGTCTTCCCGCCGGCCTCGAACAGCCGCGAATAGATGTGGAACACCCCCAACAGCGCAGTCAACAGCATCGCCAGCAGAATCGAAGCGAGTAGGACCTCCAGGAGCGTGAAGCCGCGCCGCTGCAGTGGAATCATGGCTGCGGGCCTCCTAACGTGTCAGCCCCGGGTGGCGACGACGCACGATCCGTACCCGTATCAGCCCCGGCGCCTAAGCCCGACTGACCTCCTCCGCTTGCGGGCGAGGCAGAGCGGACCCAGCGAACCAAGGAAAACGACCGACTGGGGCCGGCGGTTTCCGAGCCTTTCTTGACCGTGACCCGCAGTTCGGCCAGTCCGGGCTGCCAGGCATATTGTTCGAGCGGCTTCAATTCGACCGAGCATGTCCAATCGGGGTCTTCGGTCACGGTCGCATCGTCGGCGGCTTCCAGAGGTGCGGCGCCGCAGAGGATTTCCTCGAGCCGGTTCTGGCAGATGCGCTGGGCGGTGGCAGCGTCCTCGGCGGCGGTGGCGTGCCGCCGGCCGACGCTGGCCAACTCGCTTAGCACGCCCACCGCCACCAGCACAATCGCGGTGGCGATCAGCATTTCGATCAGCGAGAAGCCCGAGCGCGGTTTGCCGGTCATGATGCAACGAGCCTCAGTGATGACGTGCCGATTTTCTCATGGAGCGCGGGCGTCTCGCCCGCACACCCGGGCCAGCGGGCAGGATGCCCGCCCTCCAGGGTTCCTCACGTGACTTACGATCACCGATCAATGGCCGACTCCTGGGCAGGCGTCTCTTCACGGCGCGGTTGGCCCACCAGGGCCGTGCCTACCAGTCCACGAAGCCAAAGCTGGATGGACCACGAGTTGTTGTCGCGAAGTTTCAACAGCAGGTTGCCGCTGCGGCCGTCGGCGGAGAATCGCAGCGGCGGCGACCATTTCTCGCCCGCTATCTCCTCCTCCAAGGCATCCTGGGCGGCCGTCAGGTCGTCGGTCGCGGGGACCTCGGTCGGCGCAAGGCTGGGCGTCGCTTCGAGGCCGGTTTCCTGCGGATCGGCGAAGACAATTCCGTCGGGCAACTGGTCTTGCACCGACTCCGGCGCAGCCCTGTCGGCTGCCCCTGGCGTCCCGGTGGCGCTGAACTGCAGTGCTTCCGCGGCATTCGCCCCCAGCTTCCCCGCGCCGAGGGTCGCGGAGGAGTCGGAAGCTGCGGCGCCCGCATCGGGACGCGAGCGGATTTCATACCGCCGTCCTCCGGGTTCATAGCGAAACTCTTGGACCAGGCCCGATTCGACCGCTCGCGTCCGCGCGTCCAACAACGCCACCTGCACCTGTTTGGCCGCCTCACGGAGCCCCGAGTTGCCCAAGGGGTGAAACAACGCCGGCAGACTGATCGCCAGCAGCGACCCCAGCACCGCCACCACCACGATCATCTCCAGCAATGAGAATCCGCGGAGGCGACCGGCCGGGTGCGAGGTTGGCATCATGGCTGGCATGGCTCCCAAAGGGGACTGGCTCCGCCGCCCCTTTCAAGGTTGCCCGGCGGAAGCGGGTGGTGGCGACGGTGCCTGTCCCCTTTCGCTAGATCTACCTCCCCGCCGAACTGGACGAACGGTCGGAGCCCGAGCTCTGGCTGGAACCACTGTCCTGGCCGGCGGCCTGGTCCTTGTCCTTGACCTCGGTCCAGCTCTTGATGTCGTCGTCGGTGCCATCTTCACCGTCCGGCCCGAACGACCAGATATCGGGATAGTCGTTGGCGTTGGCTTTGGTGGTGTCACCGGTGGAGCTGGTGTCGCTGGTGGCCGAATCGCTGGCCGATCCGTGCGTGGGCGGGTATTCATACTGATACTCATGCCCCCACGGGTCCTTGGGCAATTCCTTGCTCTCGGTGTACGGACCATCCCAACGGGCAGCCTTCTCGTCGCTAAGATCGGCGGGCTTTTCGATCAAGGCCTTCAGCCCTTGATCGGTCGTGGGAAACTCTTTCATGTCGAGCTTGTAGTGCTTAAGGCACTCCATCAAGCTCTTAATTTGGATCTTGGTGGCCTGGATGTCGGCCTTGGCCTGGGTGCCCAGAATCCGCGGCACCACCAGGGCCATGAGCATCGCCAGGATGCCCAGCACCACTAACATTTCCATCAGGGTGAAGCCGCGGGCGTCGCGGCGCGAGTGTAATTCGGTCATGACATACCTCCCATGCCTCGGTCTATGTGCCTTGGAAATCGAACGAACGGATCCGCCCTCCGAGGGCGATCGGTGGGCCGTTACGGGCCATCTGCGCACACCCTAATTTTCCCCCTAGGTCCCCAATGCGGAGCTCATATCGAACACGGGAAGCAACAAGGCGGAAATGATAAACATGATGATGCCGCCCATCACCAGCAGCATCAACGGCTCCACCAGGCGGACCATGGTGTCGATTTGCCGCCCGTTTTGCCGGTCGATGGTGTCGGCGATGTACACCAGCACTTCATCCAGGTTGTTGGATTGCTCGGCGATGGTGATCATGGCCATCACCGGCCGTGGGATCAAGCCGCAACCGGCCAGCGGCCGCGAGAGGGTATCGCCGGCGGAGACGTTCTCAGCCGATTTCCGTACGGCCCGCGCCAACACGATATTGCCCGCCGATTCGCTGCTGATCTCCAGGGCCCGCAGCAGCGGAACGCCGTTCTTCAACAACGTTCCCAGCACCCGGCAGAACCGCGAAACCGCGTAGTTCAGGAAGATCTTGCCGGCCAGCGGCAACTTGAGCTTCCAACGATCCACCAGCACTCGGCCCCGCGAGCTGCGGAGCCCCGAGCGGAGGGCATAGCCTATCGCGCCCAGTCCGCCCAGGATTAACACGCCGTAGTGTCCCAAGCTGTGACTGATGCTCAACAGGACGATGGTGGCGCCGGGCAAACCCTGCCCGGAACGTTCCAGCCGGGCGAACAAGCCGGCGAACTTGGGCACGAAAAACACCACCAGGGCGATGGTGACCAGGGTCCCCACGCCGGCCAGGAAGGCGGGATAGGTCATCGCGCTCACCAGCCGGCTCTTGAGATCCTCCTGTAAGTCCAGGAAGTCGGCGGTCCGCCGCAGGGCATCTTCCAGGAAGGCCCCCTCCATGCCGGCGTGTACCATGCACACCGACAGGTCGCCGAAGGCTTGCGGGTGCCGGGCGAAGGCCTCGTCCAAGCCCATCCCCTCGGCCACGTGGTCGCGGACATCGCGGAACACCTTTTGCAGTCCAACCGAGGTCGTCTGCTCGGCCAGCAGGTCCAGCGCGCCCAGCAAGGGGACGCCGTTTTGCAGCAGGTCGGCCAGTTGGGCCAGGTTGTTGGCCAGGATCCGCGGCTTGACCCGCCCCCCCCGCCGCCAGGCGAGGTTCACGGTCGTTTTGGCCTGCACGTGCAAGGCGCACAGCGACCGCTCCGCCAAGGCCACAAGCACTCCGCGCTTGTCGGCGGCAGTCATGACGCCGGCGATATTGTGGCCGGCGGAATCCCGTGCGGTGTAGGCAAACTCAGGCATAAACACGACGACGAGGCCCGCGGCGTCAGCCCGCTTTGGTGACCCGCAAGACTTCGTCGATGGTCGTAACCCCTTTGCGGACTTTCCGCCAGCCGTCTTGTCGGAGGGTGCGCATGCCGGCGCGCATGGCGGCTTGGGCTACGAGGTGGGTGGGGGTGCGTTCGGCGGCCAGCCGCCGTACTTCATCGTTGGTTTCCAGCAGTTCGTAAATGCCGACGCGGCCCTGGTAGCCGGTGCCGCGGCAGTGGCGGCAACCGGCGGCCCGATACAAGCCCCGCCCGCTCTTCAGGCATTCGCCCAGCGGAAAATCTTCGGGGACGTCCTCCGGGGTCGGCATGTATTGTTCGCGGCACTCGCGGCAGAGGGTTCGCACCAGACGCTGGGCCAGCACGCCTTCCACGCAACTGCTCACCAGGAACGGCTCCACCCCCATGTCGACCATTCGCAGGAAGGCCCCGGCGGCGTCGTTGGTGTGCAGGGTGGAAAACACCAGGTGGCCGGTCAAGGCGGCCTGCACGGCGTTCTCGGCCGTCTCCAAGTCGCGGATCTCGCCGACCAGGATCACGTCCGGGTCGTGCCGCAAGATGCTCCGCAGGCTGGCGGCGAAGGTCAGCCCAACCTTGGCGTGGACCTGAATCTGGTTGATGCCGTCGAGGTGGTACTCGATCGGGTCTTCGGTGGTGATGATCTTGGTGTCGTCGCTCTTGATTTCGTTCAGCGCGCTGTAGAGGGTGGTCGTCTTGCCCGAGCCCGTGGGGCCGGTGACCAGCACGATCCCGTGCGGCAGGCCGATCAGCCGCTGGAACTTGCCGTAGGTGTCCGAATCCATGCCGATGCCGCGGAGCGAGAAGTTCATGCGGTCCTTGTCGAGAATCCGCATTACGATCCCCTCGCCGTAGAGCATCGGAATGATCGACACCCGCACGTCCACCTCGCGGCCGCCCGTCTTGAGCTTGATGCGTCCGTCCTGGGGCACCCGCTTCTCGGCGATATTCAGCCGGGCCATGATCTTCAGACGGCTGACGATGGCCGCGTGGAAGCGGTTGATCTCGGGCGGGGTGGGCTGGGTGTGCAGCACGCCGTCGATGCGGTAGCGGACCCGCATCCCGCCGTTCTGCGATTCGAGGTGGATGTCGCTGGCACGGACTTCGATAGCCTCCGAGAGAATCTCGTTGACCAGCCGGACCACCGAGGCCTCCTGCGAGTCGTCGGAATCGGCCGCCTCGCCGCCGAACTCGTTGAGCACGTGGACGCCGCCCTCTTGCTCGTCGGCCTGGGCCAGCAGATCGTCAATGGTCTCCGCCCCCACGCCGAGCTGGGCCTTGATGAGCATGGCCAGTTCGTCGGGCAGCATGATTACCGGCGCCACGCTGAAACCGGTGGCCGCCGCCACCGCGTCTACGCCGTGCAGGTCGAAGGGGTTGCTGGTGGCCAGGAAGACCGTGCTGTCATGGCGCCGGAGGGGGTATACCCCGTAACGATGGATGAGTTTCAGCGGGAACTCTTTAAGCAAATTGCGGTCGAACTTCAAACCGGCCAACTCGCTAAACTCGTAGCCCATCTTCTCGGCCACGGCCCGGAGCAATTGCTCTTCGCTGGAAAAACCCAGCTCGGCGCAAACGCAGGACAGCCGCCCGTCGGCGGCCTGGGCCTGCCTGGCCCGAGTCAAGACAGCGTGATCGACCATCCCATATTCGGGAATGTGCGGTGTGCTGAGCATGATCACTCGGCCCTCATGCGAGGAACGTTCGAACACCCTTCCAGATCCACATCCTGGGATCAACGATTAAAACACGCTTACTGCGCTGGAACCGAGGCAACCGGCAACCGTCGGGCGAACACGTTTCTAAGGTGGGCTTCTTTGGGGGGGGTAGGTCTCGGAGGAACGCCTCGACTGAAGCCGCCAAAGCCTGATCTTTGCGATCAAGCCATCCGATGGCGGCTTGCCGGATTACTAGATTCCTTTCTTCCTATGGTGCTAGGTACCTCCGCAACGCTCTCGATTATAAGCCCCGCCGATGCCGCCGGTCAAGAGTCAACCGGCCTTGGCCAGACGTTTTTTACCACTGAATCGTGGGGGTATCAAATGCCACCGTGGACGCTATAGGGCTGGCGGTTTTCGGCCGGCAATCGCTCTTGGTCCAGCGACCACGCCCTTTCCACGGAGTTTGTTGACACTCAAAATCAACCCGACGACAATGGATGGAACAGACAGCCGCTGAACCCCGAGACTTCGAAGTCGATGAAGGCACCTAAAGTAGTGCTGTCGCTGATAGGATTGCTGGCGGGTTCGCTGCTGCTGGCCGCTGATACCCCCCGCAAGGGAACTCGCGCCGCACCGCCCGCGGAGGCCGCGTTTGCATCCCCGCTAAACGTTTGGAACGACGTTCCAGGCGAGACCGTTGAGCCGCCGACCCCTGCGAAGTGTCTGCGGCTCGCGCAACGCCTGGTGAAGAAGTACGATCGCGACGGCAAGGGGAGCCTCCCAGCAAAGCAGTGGCCGGCCCGGCTTGGCAATCTCGCCGACATCGACGCCAACCATGACGGCGTGGTTACGGTTGACGAACTGGCCAAGTACCTGGCCCGCTATGCACGATTGCACCCGTTGCGGAGTCCCGAGACGGCCTGGCAGCACCTGCCGCAACCGCCGGCCGATCTGTTCCGGCCGGTGACGCCTGCCGAAGATGCTCATAAGACTCCGGCCACAGGGTCCAACGGCCAACCGCCGAACGACCAGCCGATGCCCTCCCCGAATGCTCCCGGCCATGAAGCAACCTCGGCCGACGACAAGAAAGCGGGCAAGGCGCAGGGCCCGGCGCGGCGGGCGGCCGATGCAACCAAGAAATTCTACGTGTCCCCTTCGGCCTTTCCGCCCGGCCTGCCGGATTGGTTCCATCAACTCGACACCGACGGCGATGGCCAGCTCACCCTCGGCGAGTTTGCCCCGGATGGCTCTGCCGCCCGGCGTCGGCTGTTCCGACGTTACGACCAGAATGGCGACGGCGTGATCACACCCGACGAGGTTCTGCGTTTCAACCAAGGCGCCGGCGAGACCAAGGCCGCCGCTCCGCCCGCTGGCGGCCCGAAGAAATAGCCTGAGGCGCAGCGTTAGAGAAAGCCTCTGCTACCTAGAAAGCCGAAGCTCCAAATCCCAAACAAGCTCAAATCTCCGGTTTCCAAACGCCGCAAACCACGGCTTCCTTTGAACATTCGTGCTTTGGATTTGTTTGAAATTTGGGATTTGGTGCTTCGGATT
Source organism: Planctomycetota bacterium (assembly GCA_021784975.1). GTDB lineage: Bacteria > Planctomycetota > Planctomycetia > Pirellulales > Thermoguttaceae > JAJYGU01. The sequence continues at coordinate 6,551 of JAJYGU010000457.1, read as the reverse complement.
TGCGATAGAAAACGTGACCAACTTATTCTGACGCGGATCGTTAGCGATGCCCGCCGTGGAAGTGGGCCCCGGACACGTGTTGCAGCATGAGATTGAGGACCTGTTGCACGCGATCGGCGTTGGTGTTCTTCAGCGGGATGATGGCAATCTCGCTGGCAGCGTTCTCCTGAGCCGAGGTGTCGAGCGAGCGGGCGAACTCGGCAATCTGCTGGGCCAATGCCGGTGGAGCAGTGATGATCAGCGAATTGGTAACCTCATCCACGGCTAGCTCGGGGTTAATCAATCCGCCAGCGCCCTGGCTGGCATGAGTCGGCGTCAGTTGGGCGTGGAAGATGGTGCGGAGGATCTGTTCAATGCGGGCCGCCTTGGAGTTGTGCAGCGCCACGGTTAGCGGCTTCATCTCGCGAACCGATGCCGGCGGCTCGTCCGAATCAATCACTTTCAGGTAGGCCTCGATGGTGGCCTGGTCCATGCGGTTGGCCTGCACCAGAAGCGAGTTGGTCCGCTCGTCGGCCACCACCACCACCCGATTGTAGCCGCGCGACGCGCCGAACGCCTGGCCGCGCTGCGTCTGCCGGCCGGTGCGAAACAGCGTCTGCAAGGTTTCGGCGACCTTGGTCGCCGAGGCATGTTTGAGCAAGTAGAAGCTGAAATTGTGGCCCGGCAACTGGCTCTGACGGGTCATGCTCCGCAGCAACGATTCGACCTGATCCAGGGCTTCCGGGTCCTTCGAGCTGACGATGATCTTGTTGCCGCTGATGGTGACGGTCACCGGCGGGAGCTTCTGCGGTTGGGACGGAGCGGAGGGAGAGGGGTGCGCGGGCGGTGCCGCGGTGGTGGCGGGCGGAGCGGCGGTGCCGGGCAGGGTGGCCGCCGGCGCAGGCGACTTTGGTTGAGCAGCCGCCGGCAGGAACGGGGCAGGTTTCTCCACCGTCTTGGCCGGTGCGGCCGCCGGGGTCGGCGGCCCGGCCACCTGGCCGAAAAGCATGGCCGCCAGATTACACGCCAGCCATGCAGACGGACCGTGATCCAAGAAAGACTGCTTGTTCTTGACCGGCGGCGGATCCTTCGCCGGCGACTTCTCGGACGGCGGCTTCTGGTCGTTGGGCTGCCGCAACACCGGCACGACCGAAGGGGCCACCACGTGCAGCGGATTCTTCCGCAGTTGCGGCCACATCCGCTGGAGTTCTTCGACCACCGCTTCGGCGTCGCCGTGAAACGGAATGGTCCGCACCGATTCCGAACCCGTATCGCCGGCGGTCCGCAACCCCGTCTCACCCATCTTGATAAGCAGTTCGCGAATCTTCTTGAGTTGCTGGTCGGTGCCGCGGACGAAGACTTGGTCTGAAGCCCGGTCGACTTGCACGTCGGGGGCGTGCACGCTGTCGTCGGCGAAGAGTTCGTTGATGGCGGTTTCCGCCGTGGAGGGCTCCAGCATATCGAGTTGCAGGATATCGAAGTTTTGCTTCCCGCCGCGCATGCTTTCCAGCGTGGCTTGCAGGACCTTCTGTTGTTCCGGCCTCGCCAGCGCCACCAACTGCCTGCCGAAGGGATCGACGGTCAACTCCACTTTGCCGCCCTTGCGTTCCAGCAGCTTGGTGAGGGCGGGGATGATGCCGCGGCCTTCCACGTTCTGCAGCGAGTACAGTGCCAGGGTGGCGCCTCCCTCACCGGGCAACCCTTTTTCGACTTGCTCGATCAGCTTGTCGATGACGGCGTGCTGTTCGGGCGTGCCCACGGCCACAATGGCGTCGTGCTGCGCGTCGGCAGCGACCTGCACCTCTTTCCGGCCGCGAAACAGGCCTTGCAGCACAGTCACCAGGTTTTGCGGATCGGCCGAGCTGACCGGGTGGACGCGGACCTTGACGCCGGTGGCGGCGTCGTCCTGATCCATCTCTTTGACCGCCACGGCGATCTTTTCATGCTCTTCCGTCAGCGCACTGACGACTAAGGCATGGGCCTCCGCGTCCAAGGCGAACTTGGCGTTCGGCAAGAGGGTTGCCAGTGCGGTCATGGCCGCCCGCGGGTCCGCCCGTTGGAAGCGATACACTTTCGTGGTCGCCTCCTTGGCCTTGGGCAGCTCGTGCTGGAATTGCTCGAGAGCCTTCTTAATGGCCGCCTGTTCCTTGGGCTCCGCCCACACCAGCAGTCCTTGGCGGTCCGGCAGCGGGGCGAACCTGGCATTCTTCATGGTGGTCTGGTCGAAGATCTGATGCAAGGCGGCGGCGTCTTTCATATCCAGCGGATAAACGGTCATCACCCGCCGTTCGTCGAGCGTCTTTTCCGACTCCATCTGATCCACCGCCGCCTTGATAATGGCTTGATCGCTGGGCCGGGCGTAGGCAATCAACTGCCGCGGGTCTGCGCCCACGCTGAGTTGTACGTTGGGCATGGCCGACCTGAGCAACTGCACGGCATTGGCCGCGCCGGTGTTCGACAACATGTACGAGGCGACACTGCGCGTGGATTCCGGATGCTCGGCGTCGATGTCCGCCACCGCCGCCGCGATTTTCGCCTGATCTTCCGGCACTGCGCTGACCACCAGGGAATGGGCTTCCAGGTCCAACCCAATCCGAGCCGACGGCACCAACGGCGCCAGCGCACTGTAGGCGGTCCGCGGGTCGGCCCGCTGGAAGTGATAGGTCTTGGTGGTCAGTTCCATTGCCTTGGGCATTTCCTTCTGGAACTGCTCGATCGCCTTCTTGATGGTGGCCTGCTCTTTGAGCTCGGCCCAAACCAGGAGTCCTTGGCGATCGGGCAGGTCCACGATGTTCGCGTTCCGCAAGGTGTTCGGGTCGAGGATTTGTCTCAGGGCGGTTGCATCTTTCATCGCCAGCGGATAGACGGCCATCACCCGCTTCTCGTTAGGTGACTTTTCCGACGCCAGTTGGTCCACCGCCGCCTTGATCACCGCATGTTCGCTGGGGCTGGCGAAGGCCACCAACTGCCGCGGGTCGGTGCCGACGCTCAACTGGGCATAGGGCACCGCGGCGGAGAGCAACTGCCGGGCCGCGGCCGCCCCGGTGGTCGAAAGGGTGTAGATCGCCATCGTCCGCGTCGACTCCGGGTGCTCGGCATCGATCTCCGCAATCGCCGCGGCAAGTTTCGCATGGTCTTCCGGCAGGGCGTTGACCACCAGCGCGTGCGATTCCGCGTCGAAGGCGATCTGGGCGCTGGGCGCCAACGGGGCGAGCACGCTGACGGCCGTCCGCGGTTCGGCGTGCTGGAAGTGGTAGACCTTGGTCGTCCGCTCCATCGCCGTGGGCATTTCCTTCTGGAACTGCTCGATCGCCTTCTTGATGGCCGCCTGCTCCTTCGGCTCCGCCCACACCATCAGCCCCTGGCGGTCGGGCAGGCTCACAATCTTCGCGTTCCGCAAGGTGTTGGGCTCGATGATCTGGGTCAGGGCGGCGGCGTCCTTGACGGCCAGCGGATAGACGGCCAGCACCCGCTTCTCGTCCAGCGATTTCTCCGACTCCATTTGCTCCACCGCCGCCTTGATGACCACCTGGTCCTCGGGCCGGGCATAGGCGATCAACTGCCGCGGATCGTTGCCCACGCCGAACTGTGCGTCGGGCAAGGCCGACCTGAGCAACTGCACGGCGGTGGCGGCGCCGGTGGTCGGCAGCATATAGGACGCCACGCTGGCCGCCGTGGCCGGCGATTCCGGCTTGCCCATGTTCTCCACCGCCGCCCGGATTCGCTCGTGTTCCTGAGGCGTGGCCAGGGCGACCAGGGCCCGGGTCCGCGGGTCGGCGGTCAGCGTTGCGTTGGGCACCAGTTGGGCAATCAGCGACCGCAAGGTGACCGGATTGACGGCCCCGGTGGGATAGGAGACGACCTTTGGCCGCAGCCGCTCGTCGATCTGGCCCATCCGCGCGATGAGATTCTCCACCGCCTTCTGGCGGCCCTGCGGCCCTCGGGCCAACACCGCTTGGTTCCGATAGTCGGCCGTGATGGTCATGTCGGGAAACACCTCTTGCAGCATCTCGGCGACCACTCGCGGATCGGCCTGCGGCACTGGGTAAACCATCACCGAATCGGTCATATCGGCGACGGTCGCGCCCGCCCCGCCGGACGGGCCGCCGTCGAGTTGTTCCACCGCCGCCCGGACCGCTGCCGGATCTTCGAACCGGGTGACGGCGATGATCCGCCGCCCTTTCTTGTCGGGCGTCCACTGGGCTTGGGGGAACATCTTCGTGAGCGTCGCAATGATCACCGTGGGATCGGCCTTCTTTAGCGGGACAACCACCAATTGCTCGACGCCCTGGACGGCTGCCGACTTTTCCGTTTCCTCGATGCTCTTCTGGATCAATTCCTGTTCCGCGGGCGGGGCGACCACCATCAACCGCGTGCCGTCCGGGTCCAAGGTGATCCGTGCGGTGGGGACCAGCGCCTGCAAGCCGCTGATCATCGTGCCGGTCCACTGCTTTCGGATCGCGTGGAACTGCAGTTTCGCGTCGTTCGGCCCCGGCTTGGCAGGCTGCAATTGATCCAGCGTGCCGCGGACCGTGTTCTGATCGGCGATGTTGGCCACCACGATCAGCCGCCGCGTCTGCGCATCGAGCGACACCTTCGCTCGCGGCACCAGCGTCTTCAACAAGGTCATCGTCGAACTCGGGTCGGCCTTGGTCAACGCGTAGACTTCCACCTGCCGAGCGGTTTCCAGGGCGCCGCCTGGACCGCCACCCGCGCCGCTGCTGGCGCCGCCGGTGAACTTGGCGACCGCATCGCGGACGACCTCCTGGTCTTTTTTCGTGCCCCACACGGCGAGATTCTGCGTGTCCGGGTCCAGGGTCACCCTTGCCGTGGGCACCAGCGACTGGACGAAAGAGACCACCTGGGGGGCGTTTTCCGTGTTGAGCGGATAGATTTCCATGTGGGACTTTTTTTCCGCCGAGTTCTCGACCCGCATCTCGTCCAGCGTCCGTTGGATCTGCTCCTGGTCGCGGGGCGAGGCCCAGGCCACGATGGTGCCGCTGCGGTTGTCGGGCTGGAACTTCGCGTTGGGCAAAAGGTCTTCCAGCACGCTGATGGCTACGCTCGGATCGGTGGTCGGCGACGAGTAGCTCTGCACCTTTTCGATCATGGCGCCGGGCGCGCCGCTGTCGATCTCGTCGATGGCCGCTTTGATGGCGGCGTGTTCGACCGGCCGGGCCCAAACGGCGATCTTGTGGGTCTTCTTGTCGGGCACGAACTTGGCGTGGGGATAGATCGGCTGTAACAGGGTGGCCACGTTGGCCGGATCGGTCGAGCGGACGGGATAGACCACCAGTTGCGCCTTCAACTCGGCGGAGGGTTCCTTGCGCAACTGTTCGATGATGCCGGCGACGACGTCCTGCTCGGCGGGCTTGGCCCAGATCGACAATTGCGTGGGCTCGGTGTCGGCCACCACTTTGATGCCCGGCAGGTCACTGGCGGCCGCGGTTAGCACCGCTTGGAAGCGGGCCTTTTGCTCGGGGGTGACCGCGTAGGTCACCAACTGGTTCTTTTCCTCCGGCGGGGCCGTCTTCTCGTAACGCTCCAAAAGGACCTTCAAGAAGGCGTAGTCGGCGGGAGTGGCGGCGATCGTCAGCCGCTTGCCGTCAGTCTCCAGCTTTAGGATGGCCTGGGGGACCGCGGTCTTCAGCACCGTCAACAGGTCTGTCGGCGGCCGCTGCTTGAACGTGTAATAGTTGAACTCCGGCGTGTTCTGGTCCGGCTGGGTGGGTTGCAGGCGGTCCAAGATCTGCTTCACCACCTTGCGGTCTTCCACACTTCCTAACACGATCAGCGAGTTGGAGCCGGAATCAAGAGTGATCTTGGCGTGCGGCGCCAAGGTTTGCAGCAACGACATGGTGGTGGAGGGATTGGCCTTGGTAAGCCGGAAGACTTCCGGTTCCGGCGGCTCCTGTCGCAGTTGATCGAGCAAGTGCTGAATGGTCTTGTGCTGTTCGGGCTTGGCCCAGATGGCCATTTGGGTCGGATCGGTGTCCGCCACCACCTTGATGCCCGGCAGGTCGGCCGAGGCCGTGCTCAGCACCGCTTGGAAGCGTGCCTTTTGCTCGGGGGTAGCCGGGTACAAGACCAACTGGTTCTTCTCTTCCGGCGGGGCCGTTTTCTCGTAGCGATCCAAGAGGACTTTCAAGAACGCCTGGTCGCTCGGCGTGGCCACGATCGACAGCCGCCTGCCATCGGGATCGAGCTTCAAGGTCGCTTGCGGAACCGCGCTTTTCAACGTCGTCACCAGGTCCTCCGGCGCTTTCTGCTTGAACAGGTGATAGTTGAACTCGGGCGTATTCTGATCCGGCTGCATTGGCTGCAACCGATCCAGAACTTCCTTGACCACCTTACGGTCTTCCGGGCTGCCCAGGACGAGGAGCGAATTCGTGCCGGAATCGAGGCTGATCTTGGCCCGCGGCGCCAGGCTTTGCAGCAAGGGGATGGTAGTCGATGGGTTCGCCCTGGTCAGGCGGAAGGTCTCAAGCTCGCCTTCCCGGCCGGGGGCGTTGCCCAGCTTGGCCAAGGCGGCGGCCACCCGCCGATGCTGCGAAGGCGTTGCCCACACCAGC
>JAJYGU010000038.1 GCA_021784975.1 Planctomycetota bacterium | reverse complement strand
ATCGTCGCCGGCATCGTGGTTGGCGGCGTGTACCTGATCGCCAACAACCCGAAGCCGGGGCGGCCGAGCCTGTCCTACGGGCGACTTTTTCGCCTGGCGGTGTGGCCGCTGGCGGGGGCATTGGTGCTGGTGCCTGAGGTTTCGCCGCTGATGTGCCTTTGGGATCCTCTGAAGATGAGGGTCGATCTTGGCGGCTTGCTCACGCCATCGCAGATTCGTTGGTTGATCGCGGTTTGGGGCGTCAACGTGGGAACCTACCTCGGCGGCGCTCTGGGGGCTGCGTGGGGCGTAGTGCGAATTCGTCGGGCACGGGCGGCGCGCCCTCCGGCGTGAAGCGGCGTCAGGCGGCCTGGGAACTGTCCCGATTGCCGAGCTCGCATGCTTGAAATATCTGGCCTCGCTGCTATGATACTTCTTCCAGCAATTGCGGGGAGTGAACCTGGACAGCACGAGTTTGGCGCCATGAACTACATCGAACGGCAAGATCCTCAGTTGTGGGCGGCCATTGCCGGCGAGATCGGCCGGCAACGCAACGGCCTGGAGATGATCGCCTCGGAAAACTACACCAGCCCGGCGGTCATGCAGGCGGTGGGCAGCGTGTTGACCAACAAGTATGCCGAGGGCTACCCCGGCCACCGCTATTACGGCGGCTGCGCATTCGTCGACGTGGCCGAAGAGCTGGCCCGCGATCGCGCCAAGGCGATCTTCGGGGCCGAGCACGCCAACGTCCAGCCGCATTCCGGCACCCAGGCGAACACCGCGGTCTACTTCTCCATGCTCCAGCCCGGCGACGTGGTCCTGGGGCTCGATCTGGCCCACGGCGGCCACTTGTCGCACGGGATGAAGCTGAACATCTCGGGCAGACTCTACCACTTCTTCAGCTACGGCGTCCGCCCCGACACGCAGCGGATCGACTTCGATCAGATTGCCGCCCTGGCCCGCGGGCATAAGGCGAAGATGATTGTGGCCGGGGCAAGCGCGTATCCGCGGGAAATCCCCCACGCCCGCTTCGCCGAGATCGCCCGCGAGTGCGGAGCCCTGCTGTTCGTCGACATGGCCCACTATGCGGGCTTGGTGGCCGCCAAACTGCACGACGACCCGGTGCCGCTGGCTGATTTCGTCACCACCACCACCCACAAAACCCTCCGCGGCCCCCGCGGCGGCATGGTCTTGTGCAAGGCGGCCTATGCCAAGGAGCTCGACCGGGCCATCTTTCCCGGCTTGCAGGGCGGGCCGCTAATGCACGTGGTGGCCGGCAAGGCCGCCTGTTTCGGCGAGGTGCTCCAGCCGGCGTTCAAACAATACGCCCGCCAGATCATTGACAACGCCAAGACGTTGGCCGAGGTGCTCTTGAGCGGCGGCGCGAAGCTGGCCACCGGCGGCACCGACAATCATCTGGTGCTGGCCGATGTGACGGCCCTGGGCACCACCGGACGGACGGCCGAGCAGGCGCTGGACCGCTGCGGCATTACGGTGAATAAGAACATGATTCCCTTTGATACCCGGAAGCCGGTGGACCCCTCGGGCATCCGCCTCGGCACCCCGGCCCTGACCACCCGCGGCATGGGCTGCGACGAGATGCGGCGGATCGGCGGCTGGATCCTGGAGACGCTCAAATCGCCGGACGACGAAGCCGTGTCGAAACGCATCCGCGGAGAGGTCAACGCCCTCTGCCAGCAGTTCCCGGTGCCAGGGGCGTGAGCGAGACATGAAGGATCACCATATCCAAGCCTCATAATTCGGACCTGACCTGTGCCCCAAAGCAAAATTCTCATCGCCGACGATAATCTGACGAACGTCGAATTGCTGGAAGCCTACTTGGCCGGTTGCGATTGTCAGACCGCGGTGGCGGTCGACGGCCGCGACACCTTGGCCAAGGTGGCCGAGTTCCAGCCCGACTTGATCCTGCTGGATATCATGATGCCCAAGCTGAGCGGCTTCGAGGTCTGCAGGATGCTCAAGCGCGACCCGAAGACGCAGCACATCATGATCCTCATGGTCACCGCCCTGAACGAGCAGGGCGACATCGAGCGGGCGGTGGCCTCCGGCTGCGACGATTTCCTCAGCAAGCCGATCAACAAGCTGGAACTGTTGAAGCGGATCGAGATCATGCTCAAGCTGCGGCACGTGACCGACGAGCTTGAGCGGCTCCGCCGCTACATCGACAGCATGGAAGAGCCCCCGTCGCGCAACGCCTAGCCGGATGCTGTGCTAGCGTGTGCGAGCCCCCGATTCGCTCGGGGCTCCGGCCGGCCGTTCCGCTGCCTGGGATTGCGGGCGGGGCGGAGGCGCCGCCTGTACCTTGCCCCCGTCTTGCGACCACTGAAGCCGCCAGATAAAGACAAGCAAGCCCGCGACCAGCACCCCGCCCACCGCCAGCTTGACCAGCAAGGGCCGGTACTTGCGGAACCTGGGATGATAGGTTAGCAGCGTCAGTTTGGCCCAGAAATGCGCCAGGCTCCACCCTTGTGATGTCCGAGCCGGCTCATCCAGAGCTTCGTGGGTGCTCCACCGTGAATCGTCGTTGGGGCGTTGGCGACCAGACATCGCATCACCTCCACCAATGTTGTCGCTGCGCAGCAACGTGCCAAACGATGAGGACCTGCGGACACCCCCGACTGGCTTCCGCCCAGGCATCGACGGGCCGGCTGCGACGACTTGACTTCAGTATGCCATAAACCAACACAAAAGGCCACGGGACGAAAAGGGGGGCCAAGGTGCGCAGAAGAGGACAGTCCCATTGTTGTGGCCGGGCACCGTCGGGCCATGCGAAGCATGGTCGGCATGGTCGCCACAAAAATCGGGACAGTCCCCTCCTCCTCGCCCTGCCTCCGATCATCTCGTACAATGACCAACGAAGCACCCGTAGGACGAACGCGGGGGGGGCGATTCCATGCATCCAACTGTCGCACGGCTTGTATCGGCTGGACCTGTTCCGATCGACGGGGCCTGGGGAACCCAATTGCAACTGCTGGGATTGCCGCTGGGGGCCTGTCCCGACGCCTGGAACCTCACGGCGCCTAATCAAGTAGAGCGGGTGGCCCAGGGCTATGTCGCCGCCGGCAGCCGCATAATCCTTACCAACACCTTCGGATCGAACCGTTTCCTTCTCGCCCGCCATGAACTGGCGGAAAAGCTGACCGAGATTAACGCCGCGGGCGTCGAGATCTCTCGCCGGGCGGCCGCCGGCCGGGCCGCGGTCTTCGCCTCGGTCGGTCCCAGCGGAGTGATGTTGATGATGGGCCAGGTGAGTCCCGAAGCCTTGCGGGCGGCCTTTGGCGAGCAAGCCCGCGTCCTGGCTGTCGCCGGCGCCGACGGTATTGCGGTGGAAACGATGTCGGACCTGGAGGAGGCCAAGCTGGCGGTGGCCGCCGCCCGCGAGACCGGCCTGCCGGTGGCGGCCTGCATGACTTTCGATTCGGGGGCCAAGAAGGACCGCACCATGATGGGCGTCAGCCCCGAGCAGGCCGCAGAG